>JAPLJO010000065.1 GCA_026388515.1 Deltaproteobacteria bacterium
CACAAAGTCGTGACCGAGGGTATACATGGGAAGCAGCGGTGTCGTCATCGCAAGATCACCGAAATCGTAGGCGAACGGCGCCCTTGTGATAGTCGGACATGATGCCGGCTCGGCGGCGATGATGGTGACCTTCTTGCCGTGAATCTTGTCCCTCGCAAAAGGAAGCGAAATACCGGCGAAATTGCTTCCCCCGCCGGCGCAGCCGATGACCACGTCGGGGTATACCCCGATTTTCTCGAGCTGCTTCTGCGCCTCCAGGCCTATTATCGTCTGGTGGAGGAGAACATGATTGAGCACACTTCCGAGAGAATAGCGGGAATCTTTTTTTCCGACGGCATCTTCGATGGCCTCGCTGATGGCAATGCCGAGGCTCCCCGGTGAATCGGGGTGTTCCGCGAGGACGCTCCTGCCCGCCTTGGTGATTTCACTGGGGCTCGGAAAGCATGTGGCGCCCCAGGTGTGCATCATCATTCGCCGGTAGGGCTTCTGGTCATAGCTCACGCGCACCATGAAGACCCGGCACTCCAGGCCGAACATTCTACAGGCCATGCTGAGCGCACTGCCCCACTGGCCCGCGCCGGTTTCCGTCGAAAGCTTCTTGATACCGAAGACCTTGTTGTAGTACGCCTGCGCCACGGCGGTATTGGGCTTGTGCGAACCGGCGGGACTGGCACCCTCGTTCTTGTAATAGATTTTCACCGGCGCCTTCAGCACCTTTTCGAACTCGTATGCACGGTAGAGCGGCGTCGGCCTCCAGAGCATATATTTTTCGAGAACCTCGTCCGGGATATCAATCCACCGGTCGGGGCTCATTTCCTGCTCGATGAGGTTCATGGGAAATATCGGCGCCATGTCCTCCGCTGTCACGGGTTTGCCCGTCCCAGGATGGAGCGGCGGGTTCATCGGCGTGGGCATGTCCGGCAGGATGTTGTACCATTGTTTCGGAATCTCACTCTCCAGAAGATTTACCTTTACCTGTTTCATTGTCTTTCCTCCTTTCTGGTATCTTAATTTGTCAGTTCACTGAATGAAACGGCCGCAAAAATGAACGGCGAAGTTACACGCTCCGGATTCACGGCACCCATAAAAAAACGCCATGGGGTCTCCCATGGCGTCCTCACTTCCATACATAAAAATGCCGCGGGATTATCCATCTTCCTGTCCCACGGCTTCTTTTCTATCGAATGCGCACGAATTCCGCAGGCAGGTCTATATCACCTGCCACCACCAGAATATCCTTTGTGCGCGATTCGTGTTCATTGACGTCACCTTCCAAAAAGTTGGTTTCCCGTACTACACGCCGCGGGAATGTGTCAAGAAAAAAATTCGGAAAAATTCACGGCTTCGCAGGAAGAGGCGCGAAGGTGCCGCGGAGCGGAGCGTCTTACCTTGACAAAGCTTCATCGCATGGACTATTACTTCATCACCTCATGCACGGAAGAAAGAGCGGGGCACTACACGATGACAGATCCTGATACAACGACAGTACGAGTGCGGTTCGCGCCGAGCCCGACGGGGTATCTCCACGTCGGCGGGTTGAGGACGGCGCTTTACAATTACCTCTTCGCGCGCAAGCACGGCGGCGCCTTTATTCTCCGCATCGAAGACACGGACCAGAAACGCTCCATCGAGGGCGCCCTGGAAAACTTGATGTCCACGCTGAAGGCCGCAGGACTCCACTATGACGAAGGCCCCGACGTGGGGGGAACATACGGCCCCTATATCCAGTCGGAGCGCATCGCCTTGTACCGGAAATACACGGAGCAGCTCATTGAGTCGGGCCATGCCTATTACTGCTTCTGCACCGAGGAACGCCTGGAGAATCTCAGGGAGGTGCAGATAAAGACAAAGCGGCCCTCCATGTATGACGGCAAATGCAGGACCCTTCCGAAGGTTATCGTCGAGGAAAATCTGGCGAAACAGACTCCCCACGTCGTCCGTCTCAAGTACCCACGCGAGGGAACCACCATCTTCGACGACATCGTTCGCGGCAGGGTCGCCATGGAAAATTCACAGATCGACGACCAGGTGCTCCTCAAATCAGACGGCTTCCCCACCTATCACTTGGCAAGCGTCGTGGACGATCACCTCATGAAGATATCCCACGTGATACGGGGGGAAGAGTGGCTCTCCAGCGTACCGAAGCACCTGTTTCTCTACCGGTCCTTCGGCTGGGAGGCGCCGCGGTTCGTTCATCTTCCGCTCCTTCTGAACTCCGACCGGAGCAAGCTCAGCAAGCGACAGGGCGACGTGGCCGTCGAGAGCTACCTTGCAAAGGGGTATCTCCCCGAGGCGCTTCTCAATTTTATCGTCCTTCTGGGGTGGCACGCCACCGAGGACAGGGAAATCTACACCCTTTCCGAGCTGGAGCAGGCATTTTCCCTGGAGCGCATCAACAAGGCGGGCGCCATATTCGATATTGATAAATTGAACTGGATGGGCGGCCACTACGTCCGGCACCTCGATGTGGAGTACATCGCCGAACGCGCGCGCTCCTACTTTGAAGAAGCGGGAATCGATATCAGTGACCACGCAAAGTACGTAAGAGTCATCGCGACCGCCCGCGAGTACGTGACCCACCTCTCACAGATTGTCGAGCACGCGAAGATGTTTTACGGAGATCTCACATTTACCGACGAAGACAGGGACCTCATCGGGAAGGAAAATTCACAGAGAATATATGCGTGGTGGATTGACGCCCTCGCCGCGCAGACCTCGTGGACGCCCGAGGAACTATCGGCACTCGTGAAAAAGGCCTCCGCGGACCTCGGCATCAAGGGAAAGGATTTCTACTTTCCGCTCCGGCTCGCTCTCTTCGGGAACTGCCACGGACCGGACATCCCGACCCTCATCGGCATCCTCGGAAGGGACGAGGCGATCCGGCGGCTGGAGCGATGCAGAAAAGGGTAGCCGGGGAATCTTCACCGCAACCTGTCGGACGCACACGCGTGTGCGCCTGATGGGATACGCACCGACACACTGAAACCATCCCTGTGCAGGCCCTTTTACATCATTCCCGGAGAATGAAAAAGGTAGCGGCTCCAGTTTCGGGAGAGCATCTTTGTGGACATGAAGCAGTAGGGGTAGTCCGCGGTAAGCCCGGCGGCAAGGAGAAGCTTCATGACCCGGATGCCAGACACGGGGGCGATGAGAGAGACCGTCCCACTTCGCTCGGCAGCCCTGAGAAGGGCAAAGGAGAGGAGATCATAAAGGGCTGCGGCGTTTTCCGCCCCGGCCGGCCCAATATTGCCGTCGGGCCACAGATAGACATACTCCGTCACTTCATCTTCTTTGAAAACCCCGTAGCACTCGACATCGGGTAACCCGAAAAAATACCTGTGGTGGAGTTCCCGCGAATATCCCAGCACCTGCTCGTCAACACCAGACAGTTTCCGCACAACGTCGTCCGTACCCGAAAGTCTTTCATACCGCCCTGCATCGGCCCTCCTCCCGATTTTGGCCCGTATGGCACGTGCGTCACCGGTCATGAGCCACATAATTTCCCGCGCCGTCATATTAAAATCACTGTAGAGACCGGTGGAGATGGTGTTGAAAAGAGCAGTCACGACTCCCCGTACCCGGATATCGGAGCGCTTCGCAAACACGAGAACACGCTTCAGGAGGGAGCGCCCGATGCTCATGTTCTGAAACCGGGGCTCGATAAATAAATGGGAAATAAACCAGAGAGGCGGCCGTGTCCAGCTTATAGCGGCCCCCACGATCCCTCCCCCGGATTCGGCGACCTGAAACTGTTCGGGCTCATGCTCGAGGGTAAAAGCATAGAAGGGGTTCACGGGCCTTGTCTTTACGGAGCGGTACTCATATCCGTGGCGGCGGTTGAGGCCGGAGAGAGCTTCCCTGTACACACGCGCCACACCGGGAATATCCTCGAATCGCGCGGGGCGATAGATGATATCACCTCCCGCTTTCTTCAGCTCCTTCGCCATGCCTGTCATTGCACCGAATTCCCGCACCCGCTTTTCACGCATTCATCAGCCGCAGGAGCGCCTCCCTGCGTATTTTCCGAAAACAATTCAGGACTGCTTCTTTTTTTCCTCCTGAATCCTTTTTCTTAGAATCGAAAAAGTGATGAAAACCATGAGACCGCCGATAAGGACACTGATGTTATCGCCTTTGAGAAAACCATACACCAGGTCCGCGGCGCCCAGTATCATGAAAAATACGAGAAAATATTTGTGCAGCATGGCATCCCCGGCAAAGCATGAAAAGGCGGTAGTGGAAGCGCCTTCGCGCACGTAACGCCGACGCCCGCAGTCACATGCGGGACTTCTTTCCCGTCATTTCCCTTATTCTGACTTTGAAGACCGTGATGACATCGGTCGCCCCGGAATCGAGACCGGATGTGTGATGGGAATAGTGCGAGAATATGATGTCAAGGGCAGCGAGTTTTTCCCCGGGATCCTCTACAAAGACCGCTCGCCCTGCGCCGACCACGCTCCGGTATTTCATCGACCAGGCACAGGATTTCTCCGAGGGAAGCGGCTCGCAGTCCGTGTCGAACTCAAAGGCCACATCGGGATTTTCTTCGAGTATGTCGATTTTCGTACCCTCGCCTGCGCTGTGAAAGTAGAGATATTTACCATCGTAACCGAAACACAGAGGGATCACATAGGGTATATTGTTCCTGGAAAGGGCAAGCCGGCAGACGAGCGAGCGGCTGATGATATCGTCGATTTCACCCCTGTCGGTGATTGCCTTGTCCTTTCTTCTCATTCCATCGCCTCCTGAAACGATGTCCTCTTTCTGATGTAATAAACGAGAAAGAGTGCCATTGCAATCACCGAAATAATCCGGAGAAAGGTCACCCAGAACGCTTCCATGACGCTACCCCCGTTTCTCGATGGGAACGTAGCTCCTGGCCGGCGGCCCTGTGTAAATCTGCCGCGGCCGATCGAGCTTCCGCTTCGGATCGTCGAGGCTCTCCTTCCACTGGGCAATCCATCCCGGCAGCCTGCCGATGGCAAACATGACGGGGAACATGTTGAGGGGAATGCGGATCGCCCTCATGAAGATGCCGCTGAAAAAGTCCACGTTGGGATAGAGGTGGTGGTCGATAAAATAGGAGTCTTCTCTCGTGGCATCTCTGAGTTTACGTGCGATATCGAGAAGAGGGTCGTTTTTTTTCAGCTTGGAAAGTGCGGTCTCGCAGATTTCTTCCATGATGGCGACGCGGGGATCATGAGTCTTGTACACGCGGTGGCCAAATCCCATGAGGCGAAAGGGGTCGTTTTTGTCTTTCGCCCGCGCGATGAAGGGAGCGATATCGCCGCCGCTGTCGCAGATGTTCTGGAGCATTTCCATGACCGCCTGGTTCGCCCCGCCGTGAAGAGGGCCCCAGAGGGCGGAGATGCCCGATGAGACGGCCGCATAGAGGTTCACGCGAGCGCTCCCCACGAGCCGGACGGCGGTGGTCGAGCAGTTCTGTTCGTGATCAGCGTGGAGAATCCAGAAGACGTTGAGCGCACGCACGATATCCTCGTCGATGATATACACTTTCACAGGCGATTCGAACATCATGTAGAGAAAGTTCGCGCAGTAGCTGTACTCATGGCGCGGGTAAATCACATGGTGTCCCACCGATATATTGTAGGAGATGGCCGCCAGTGTTCTCATCTTCGAGAGCAGCCTCGCCACGGTGGTATTTATTCCCTCACCCGGGTCATTGATGTCCGGATAGAAGGCGCTCAATGAATTCACCATGGATGCGAGAATCCCCATGGGGTGCGCTCGAGGAGGATAATTGCGGAAGAAGAAAATCATGTCCTCGTGCACGAGGGAGTGCTGGGTGAGCAGTTCGGAAAAAGAGGCAAGCTCTTCCTTTGTCGGTAGGGTACTATTGATGAGGAGATAGGCGGTCTCCACAAAGGTGGAGTGTGCTGCCAGTTCTTCAATCGGAATGCCACGGTACCGCAGGATGCCGCGTTCGCCATCCACAAAGGTAATGGCACTTTCGCAGCTTCCCGTGTTCACGAAGCCGGGATCGAGGGTGATGAGTCCGGTCTTACTGCGCAGTGCGCTTATATCGAGGGCTCGTTCACCCTCGGAACCCATGACGATAGGGATTTCACAGGACCTGCCGTCAACAGTCAGTGTCGCCATGGTGGGATCGGCGCCAGTATGTGCTGCAGGAACTTCCGGGAAAATATTGTTCATGAGATTCCTCCGGTCGGAACTCTTTTCACTGCAGGTAAATACGGCGGTTCCTCCTGTCATGACAGAACCGCCGCAATTCCTTAATTCATCGAGAAGTGTGTACTGTCTCTCGACTACACCACTCCCTGAGCCATCATGGCCTCTGCCACCTTGACAAAGCCGGCGATATTGGCGACCGCTACATAGTTGCCGGGTGATCCGTATTCGCTGGAGGCGTCCACGCAGGCCTTGTGGATGCTCTTCATGATCCGCTGGAGGTAATTGTCCACTTCCTCGCGGCTCCAGGAAAGGCGTATGCTGTTCTGGGACATCTCAAGGCCGGAGACGGATACGCCGCCCGCATTGGCCGCCTTGCCCGGGGCATAGAGTATCTTGTGCTCCAGGAAGATATCCACTCCGCCCGGTACCGTGGGCATGTTGGCGCCTTCGCTGACCACATAGACGCCGTTCTTGACGAGGTTTTTCGCATCTTTGGCGTTGATTTCGTTCTGCGTGGCCGAGGGGAAGGCGCAGTCGGCCTTGTGGTTCCACAGGGGGTTGTAATCCATGTCGGCATCCACCGGGGTATAGACGGCTTCGGGGTATTTGCCGACGTAGTCCTTCATCCGTCCCCGCTCGACGTTCTTCAGGTACATGACGTAGTCGAGTTTCTCCTTGGTAATCCCGCTCTCGTCATAGATGTAGCCCGCGGAATCCGAAAGGGTGACCGCTTTGGCGCCCATCTGGAGGAGTTTCTCCACGGTGTACTGGGCGACGTTGCCGGAGCCGGAGACCAGGCAGGTCTTGCCCTCGATGGTCTTGCCCTTCGCCGCGAGCATCTCGGCGGCAAAGTAGACGGCGCCGTAGCCGGTGGCCTCGGGACGTATGAGACTGCCGCCCCATTCGAGTCCTTTGCCGGTGAGTACCCCGGTAAACTCATTTCTGAGTTTCTTATACATACCAAATAAATAGCCGATCTCCCGTCCGCCTACGCCGATATCACCGGCGGGGACGTCGGTATTCGGCCCCAGGTGACGGAATAGCTCGTTCATGAAGCTATGGCAGAACCGCATGACTTCGTTGTTGCTCTTTCCCTTGGGGTCAAAGTTGGAACCGCCCTTGCCGCCTCCCATGGGAAGCGTGGTGAGGGCGTTCTTGAATACCTGCTCAAAGGCAAGAAACTTCAATATGCTTAAGTTGACCGAGGGATGGAAGCGGAAACCGCCCTTGAAGGGGCCGATGGCGCTGCTCATCTGGATCCGGTAGCCACGGTTGATCTGCACCTCGCCACGGTCGTCCACCCAGGGAA
>JAPLJO010000007.1 GCA_026388515.1 Deltaproteobacteria bacterium
GCCGGCGGAGATGGTGTCAATGCCGAGATTATTGCAGAGTCGTCCCGCCATGCAGGTGGCCGCGAGATCAATGGAGCCGATGAGCGTGCCGAAGGCAACGATGGTTTCGTACTCGGGTCCGGGGCCTTCGGGAACCGCCCAGGGTCCTTCCTTCACCTCCACGACGCGCTTGCAGGCGATGCTGCAGAAGGCGCAGGCGCCGCGCTTCGTGAGGTATGTTTCCGTCAGCGTGCTTCCTGTCAGGGCTTCAGCCGCTTCCTCCCAGAAGTTGGAGGTCCAGTTCCTGATGGGAACATCACCGGCGAACATCCCGCCGATGAGGTTAGCGGCAGTGCCGTTCTCCTGAAGCACATTGGAGGCAAGGGCCTCGCTGATTTTCTTGTTCAACTCCTTGCGGAGCTTTTCGACCTTCTTGGGATCGGCCAGATCCATTTCCTTTTTGCTCGCCTTGACAAGAATCGCCTTCAGGTTTTTTGATCCCATGATGGCGCCGAAGCCGGCCCGTCCCGTGGCGTGGTGGCCCTCGCTCAATATCACCGAATACTTTACCAGCTTTTCGCCGGCGGGGCCGATGACCAGCGTCCGGTAGTTTTTTCCGAACTTTTTCTTGAGGGCGGTGTTGACATCCGATGCCCCCTTGCCCCAGTATTCACCGGCGTCCTGGATTTCGATTTTGTCGTCCTCGATGAGGATGAGCGACGGCTTCGCAGCCTTTCCCATGATGACAATGCCGTCGTACCCTGCATACCTCAGTTCCGGCGCCAGGTATCCGCCGCAGGATGAATCACCCCAGTTCCCCGTAATGGGAGAACGACCTGCCGTGCTGTGCCTGCTCGCGCCGGAGAGTTTCAACCCGGCGAAGGGGCCGTTCATGATGAGAAGCATGGCTTCGGGGGAAAGGGGTTCGGTATTGAAGTTTCCCTTGTCCCAGAAATATTTTGCCGCGAGGCCGCTTCCGCCGATGTAGTGCGTGTAATACTCTTCGGGCAGCTTCTCAATGGCCGTTGTTCCGGCGGAGAGATTCACGTTGATAATTTTCCCCGTATTTGCCTTCATGGGTCGTCCCTCGTAACGGTTATTATTTTATTATTATATCCTCTCTGCCTGATTCTTTGAGTAGCTTGACGTAGAGCTCGGCGACCTTCTTCAGCTTGGGAGCGAGTTTAAGGAGGCCTGTTGCGGAACCCTTCACCCTTATTTTTTTCCTCGTGATTGCCACCACGGGATTCAGCTTGTTTGACCATGAGCGGTGTGCGTCGTCGGCCGAGAGGCTCATGGTAAGGTCAGGCGCATCCGCCGGTTTGCCCGGGCCTGTCTTCAGCTGTCCACCGCGGCAGTCTACCCAGAACGCGCAGTTCGGACCACTCTCGGTGTAGTCAAACAAAATAAGCTGATTGACCTTCTTCAGGCCGCCGGAGAGTTCCTCATCCTTGAATCCCGCTTCGAAAAGCTTCACGAAAAAATCAATAGGTTCTTTTTCGTCTTTCCAGAATTCCATGTGCATTCCTCCTTTTTTGGGTTATTTAAACGCCTTGATATAAAGCTTGTAGATATCCGCCTCTTCAAGATACCGCGGGTTGTAGCTTATCTGTGAATCACCCGCGGCGGCTTCCACCACTTTCATGAGATCTTTTTTCTTCTTCGGGATATTGAGATCGGCGAGCGTTTCCGTGAGGCCGATATCCTTCTTCAAATCCCGGACAGCCTTGACAGCCTTCTTGCCAGCCCTTATCGGATCCATCCCCTTCACATTGATGCCCATGGCGTCGGCAATCATGAGGAATCGGAGCGGCGCGGCTTCAACATTGAACTCCATGACGACAGGGAGCATGATGCCGTTTCCAAGGCCGTGAGGAACGCCGTACTTTCCGCCGAGGGCATGGGCGGTGGCATGAACGGCGCCGGTCATGGTGTTGCCGAAACAGAGCCCCGCCAGGGTGCTGGCAATCTGCATGTGTCCCCTCGCCTCGATATTACCCGGTTCCTTGACGGCGATGGGAAGATATTTGAAGATGAGCCGGATGGCATGGAGACCCATGGCGTCGGCAATCGGTTCGGCGCCCGTAGAGGTGATTCCCTCAACGGCGTGAGTCAACGCATCCATGCCGGTGAAGGCCGTAATCTTGGCAGGCAGTTTCACCGTGAGTTCGGGGTCTAGCATGGCAACATCGGCGTTGTAAGGATGGGTGACGGCAAGTTTCACGCCCTGGCTCGTGTCGAGGACGACTATCGCGTTGGTGACTTCACTGGCCGTGCCGGCCGTCGTGGGGAGTGCGATGTGGGGGGGCAGTGGTTTTGCACCTTCCCACAGGGCGGCCATTTCGGCAAGCGGCTGAAAGTCATTCTCTCCCATGCCGACGAGGATGTTGACCGC
This sequence comes from Deltaproteobacteria bacterium, assembly GCA_026388515.1. Classification (GTDB taxonomy): domain Bacteria; phylum Desulfobacterota; class Syntrophia; order Syntrophales; family UBA2210; genus JAPLJO01. The sequence continues at coordinate 2,375 of JAPLJO010000007.1, forward strand.
CTTTGCCGTATCCATAACACTGCCGCCGCCCAGGGCGATCATACAGTCCGCGCCCTTCTCACGATAGAATACGGCCCCTCTGTTTATAATGTCAATCCGGGCGTCCTGGACGATGTCGTCGAATACGCCCACAAGTTTGAGGTCGGAGCCCTTGACTGCCTCGATTACCATATCGGCCACACCGGCATTGACGATTCCCTTGTCGGTGAAGATGACCACTTTCGTGCCGCCTAACTGGCCCATCTCAAAGCCCAGCTCCTTCCTGATGCCCGGCGAATACATGATACGCGGCCGGTTGAACCAGGTAAATAATGGATCAAATTGAATATCGGGGTATTGCATAGCTGATTCCCTCCTGAGATTGATTGCGATGAAATAAAGAACATAACGCACAGGTGGCCAAGGTATACGAATTTCAGTAAAAGTTCAAGCACGTTTTACGTGGCAGAAAAAGATTTTAAATCCACCCCCGTCGTTCTTTCTCCTTGACATCAGTGCGATACCTTTTCTATGATATACGCCATTGATGTCGCGTAAAATCTCAGTGTTTTTCCTGTGCGGGTGGATTGCGGAAGAGGGGTGAAATTCCCCCGCTGCCCCGCAGCCGTGAAGGGAACGAAAGCCTTGAGTGCCACTTATCGCCGCAGGCGATTGGGAAGGCAGGCGAGTAGGGTGCCCTGAGCCGGAATACCGATCCACCCGGGAATCCTCGAGGGAGGTGCCTCGTGCAGTATTTTCAGCACATTTCAATCGTGTGGCGCTTCAGCACCTGCCGGCACAGTGTAAGTGATTCCGTGGCGTAAATGTGCGTATTACGGTTCTCTTGCAGAATGGAAAGGCGGGTATGAAGAAGCGGCTTCTCTGCATCATCCTTTTATTCGGGTCTCTCTTTGCGGCCGTGGCGGTGCTTTCGGTGCTGGTGGGAGCAGCGCCCATCAGTCCGTGTAAGATTCTGTGGGGTCTCGTCCGGGGATGGTACGGGGGAGTACCCCTCATCGCCCCCCATGAAAAAACCATACTGTTATCCATACGGGTGCCCAGAATCATCCTGGCCGCCACCGTCGGCGCCGCGCTTTCGCTCTCGGGAGTTGTGTTTCAGGCGATTCTCCGAAACCCCCTTGCCGAGCCGTTCATCCTCGGCATGTCGGGCGGCGCGGCCGTGGGGGCGATTGCGGGGATACTCATCGGGTTCGGCACCTCCAGTGTTGCCATTCCGACGCTTGCATTCTCCGGCGCCTTTATGGCGGTCGCCATCGTGTTCGTCACGGGAAGGAGGGCGGAAAGGTTCGACGCCACCACCATGCTCCTCGCTGGTGTCGTGGTCAACGCGTTCTGTTCCGCCATCATCATGTTTCTCATCTCGCTCTCCGGGAGTGCCGGTCTCAGGGGGATTACCTTCTGGCTCATGGGAAACCTGGGATCCGCCGCGGGAGGCGAAATCGCACTTGCACTTCTCGTCCTCGCGGTGTGTGCCGGCGTCGTCTTTGCCCTGGCGAGGCCGCTGAACCTCATTGTTGCCGGCGAGGAGACGGCGATGCATCTCGGCATCGACGTGGAGCGGACCAAAATCATCCTTTTTACGGCCACGTCGCTCATGACGGCGGTCGCCGTGTCGTATGCCGGAATCATCGGATTTGTGGGACTTGTCATTCCCCATATGACGAGGATGCTCCTCGGCTCCGACCACCGTATCGTACTCCCGGCGTCGCTGTTTTTCGGTGCGGCCTTTCTCGTCGCGGCCGATACGGTGGCGCGGATTGCCGTTCCGCACGCCGAGCTTCCCGTGGGAGTGATAACGGCGTTCATCGGGGCGCCTTTCTTTGTGTATCTCCTCCGTACAAAGGTGCGGTGAGCCATGACGCTTGTGAATGTCAATAATGTGTGGTTCCGGTACGGGATTGAGTGGGTGCTCGAGGACGTATCGTTTTCCGTCGGTGAAGGGGAATTTTTCGGCATCATCGGACCGAACGGCTCCGGTAAAACGACACTCCTCAGGATTATCGATGGAATCCTGAAGCCGAATGAGGGTTCAGTGGCAATTGACGGCACCGGGACGGCCGGGATGAAGCGCAGCGACCTTGCGCGGGTTGTCGCCGTGGTACCGCAGGAGACGCAGTATGTGTTTCCCTTTACCGCCGGCGAGATTGTGATGATGGGACGGTCACCTCATCTGGGGCTCCTTTCATTTGAAGGAGCGAACGATTTCGGGATTGTGGAAAAGGCGATGCGCGCCACCGATACCCTGCCGCTCGCGGCCAGGAATTTTGATGAGCTCTCCGGTGGGGAGCGTCAGCGGGTCATCATCGCCCGTGCCCTTGCACAGGAACCGAAGGTCATCCTTCTCGACGAACCGACGGCCCATCTGGACCTCAGGCATCAGATCGCCCTTACGGCGCTCATGCGGTCGCTCTGCCGTGAAAGAAACGTCACGGCGATTGCGGTGACTCATGACATCAACCTGGCATCGCTCTTCTGCGACCGGCTCATGTTCCTCGACGGCGGAAAGGTGCGGGCGCTCGGGCCGCCGCGGGAGGTGGTGACGGAAACAGTGCTCCGGGAAGTCTATGGCGTTCCCGTGCACGTCGACGTTGATATCGCAACGGGGCTTCCCCGCGTCATGCTGACGGCCCGGGGGCTGGAAGTGCCTCGCTGAGAGTGTGCCCGTCGGGGAGAATGGTTTTCATGGTATCCGAAGGAAACAACATGACGACAATAATGGTGCGAAATGGTGCGGCGGTCTGTATTGTTGTGGCGATACTTGCGGGATCATGGTTTCACAAAGCCGCGGCGGAAGAGACGGGCGCGGCGGTGACGCTCGAGGAAGTTGTGGTGACGGCGACGAGGACCGGGGAGGTGCGCCGTGACGTGCCGAATTCGGTAATCGTCAGGGATGCACGCGATATAGAAGAATCTCCTGCGGCGAGCCTGGGGGAATTCCTGGCGAATGAAACGGGTCTTGACTGGAGGAGCTACGGCAATTACGGAGGCGCCGTGGAGGAGATTCACATCCGGGGCATGGGCGGCGATGCGACCCAGGTATTTGTCAATGGCGTCTCCGTGAATTCCCCCTCGGTAGGCGTGGCCGACGTGGCGCGGATTCCCCTCGACAGCATCGAAAAAATTGAAGTGGTTAAAGGTTCCGGCTCCGTGCTCTACGGTTCCGGAGCCATGGGCGGTACGGTGCACATCATGACGCGAATGCCTGAACGGGGGAAGACGGACCTTGCGGTAAAGGCGGGGTACGGCAGTGAATCTTCATCTCTCATCTCTGCCCGCCAGGGAATGTATCTCACTGATAATCTTGGCTACTATCTCTCCGCCGGCATTCGCGAGACCGATGGTTTCCGGTCGAACAGCGATCTTGCGCATCATGACGGCTCGCTCAGGATAAACTACGATGCAGGCAGCGCCTTCAATATCGATTTCTACGGTGATTACCTGGAAAGAGACTACGGACGTCCGGGACCGGAACCGCCCTCCGGCACCGGTGATTTTAATGCCGGCGGCGTTCACGTATACAGTAGTGACGCGGCGAGCCTCCTCAACAGGGGCGGCGACAGGGATGCCCACCTCATCATGCATGCCAGGTATGCGCCATTGAATGCGCTTGCCCTCGATGTAAAGGGGTACCGCACGCTCATGAAAAACCGCAACTACCTGCGCTATTTCAATTCCTTCACGGGGGATGTGCCCGGCAGTGACGGCGAGACGGCAAACAGGGTCTGGGGCGCCGACGGGACCCTCGAAGCAAACCCTGCGGAAGGTCTCAGGGTGATTGCCGGCGCCGAGTGGCGTGATTATGACTGGCGCAACGAGAGTGTCGCCCTTGACGGGAGCGGGCATACGATTGCCGGCACGGAACTCTCCGCCGACGCCGATCTTTCCACAAAGGGAATTTTCACCGAGCTGCAGTACCGGCCCTTTCAATACGGCAAGATACTTGCCGGTATCCGCCATGAGGATCACTCAGCCTTCGGGTATGAAAATGTGCCGCGAGTGGGGCTTGTGGTGAACCCGGCGGACGAGACGGTCATTAAACTCTCTCATGGGAAACACTTCAGGGCGCCCACCCCCAACGACCTCTACTGGCCCGACGACGGGTACAGCCGGGGCAATCCATCACTCGAGCCGGAAACGGGGTGGCATACGGAGGCGACGCTGGAACAGTCCTGCTTCAATGACCTCTTTTTTCTGACGTTCTCCTTCTTTCACTGGCGCCTGGACAATAAAATCCAGTGGGGTGTCGATTCCAGCGGCGTGTGGACGCCGCAGAATCTGAGGACTTACCGCGCGCAGGGTTTTGAGGGGGAGGTGACATTCGGCCCGGTCCGGCATTTCATGGCATCTCTCTCATACACCTATACCGATGCCAGGGAGGAAAACAGGGCATACACGAAACAGGATTTCGGGTGGCCTCCGCTCACCCCCCCGGATTTTCAGTATGCCTGGGTGACGAGAAGGGCCGCGTACACGCCGCGGCAGCAGTTCAAGGGGGCGCTTACGTATGAAACCGGCTTTGGACTCACGGCATCGTCGGTGGTCAGATTTGTGGGCGACCGGCCGTGGTACCGGACGGAAACGGAGGGGGCCTATCCTTCCACGAAGACCGTGGAGTATACGCTCGATCCCTGCTGGACGACGGATGTCATGATACGGCAGCGGATCTCCAGTCAGTGGATTCTTTCGCTCGATGCGGTGAACATATTCGACAAGGGGTACGCGACTTACTACGATATATTTTTTGATAAGAACGGCAACGGTATTGTCGGCACGTATCCCGGACCTGAGCGATCGTTTTTCGTCTCGCTCTCCTATGAGCTGTAGAAATCCCGCCCCCGTGATCCGCTATGCTGATGACATGGATACTGAGCGGAGATAGCGATGCCATGACGCAGTTCTCGCCCGGGGCGGTCCGGTCTCATGTATCGCTGAATTCTTTACAGGAAACGCGATGGAAAGAGGAATCCGACAGGATATTATATACGCGGTGGTGATTGCCGTCCTGCTTCACGGGGTCGTCATCCTCCTGCCGTTTCCCGGGGGGTGGCGCGGGCATTCGCCCGTTGAAGATCGGCAGGGAGTTCTGACGGTGTCCCTCTGCGCCCCCCTTACTGTAATCTCAAGACCTCTTCCGTCGCATGCGGTCGGGATTGCAGGATCACGCATTTTCTCCCAGCATATGGACCGCAGAGAAGAGACCAGACACCCCGGGACTGGTGCCGGTGGAGCTGTTCAGGTGGCGGTAATTTCGGCGGTAGAAGGCAATTTCATAGCAGGGCAACATGGCGATCGGCCTGCCCCTGCCGCAGCACGTGAAGAGGAACCCGGGGCGTCCGGCATGTTATATGACACGGATTTCATTCCGCCGCATTATCTCCATAATCCCGTACCTTCGTACCCGTTCCTTGCGCGACGCAGTGGCCTGGAAGGTGTGACCGTTCTTTCGGTGGAAATCCGCGTGGATGGCAAGGTGGCGGCGGTGAAAGTGAAGCGCTCCTCGGGATACGATGTTCTTGATGAGGCGGCCCTTATTGCCGTGGAGAAGTGGGTATTCGAACCCGCCCTGAAGAGGGGTATTCCCGTGGAATGCCCGGTCGATGTTCCCATTCGGTTTGCCCTGGAAAAAAGCTGACCGTGGTGCGGGTTCTGGAAACACTGGAGCGACGCAGGTGTATAGTGAAAACATGCGGACGGTCCAACAGGAGATTTCTGAATTATCATATGGATAATATCTGTGAGGGGTTTTTATTCGGGTCTAATGTGTGATAAAGGAACCTCCGTGACTCTGTAATGATTAGAGGCCGATTCAGTAGCAAACCATTAATCGGGAGAAAACGATGAAATCTCATGAAGATATGAAAAAGAGACTCATGGAAATCATTCTTGAGCGGTCATTTCAGTACCGCGAAAATCCCCCCTTCATACTCGCCTCGGGGAAGAAGAGTAACTACTATTTCAACTGCAAGCCCACCACGCTCGATCCGGAGGGCATGAATCTCATAGGCCACATTGTGTATGACATGCTCGCCGGTTCCGACATCACTGCCGCGGGCGGGCTGACGCTCGGCGCCGATCCGATTGCCAATGCCGTGTCCGTAATCTCTTTCCAGCGCGGCAGGGCCATCACATCCTTTATTGTGAGAAAGGATGTGAAGGAACACGGCACACAAAGTGCCGTCGAGGGGAACGTGACGGCGGGAGAAAAGGTGGCAATCATAGACGATGTCATTACCACGGGCGCCTCGACAATCACTGCAATAGAAAGGGCCCGCGAGGCGGGACTCATCATAGACAGGGTCATCGCGCTGATTGACCGTGAGGAAGGCGGAAGAGAAAATATAGCTCCACATGTGCCGCGGATTGACGCCGTTTTTAAGCGTTCGGAAATCATGGCGGTGCATACTCATCAAACAATTCTTGTAAAAAAGTGAAAATTGGTTTAAAAGGGCCGAACATTTCAGGAGGCGTTTATGAGGGGAGACCCGGCATGCCGGTTTTTCCCTTTTGATTTTTGCGTGGACTTGCCGTGGCATTATGAAATCCATCCTTATCGCATCGCATAATATGGAAGCCTGTGAAGTCATCAGGAAGTGTCTTCAATCGGAGTACCGGTTTGACGTGGCGGCATCTCTTGACGAGGGACTCGAGATATTCAGGAAAAAACGATGCGAGTTTTTTTTCGTTGACCTTGATATCCTTTGCGAAAATGCCGCATCTAATGCGGACGAGACCGATTACAAGAGCGCCATGATGCCCTTCTGGCAGGCCTTTCCGGCGGCGCAGATCGTGGCCATGTCCTCCCAGGAAAAAATCCGCGACGCTGTCATGGCGGTCAAGGCAGGTGCGAGCAACTATATCACGTACCCTATTGATACCGATGAACTCACTCATATTATTGAGAGTGCATATAAGACCATTCTCGTAAACTCGGAGCTGAATTATCTCCGGGATCGGTTCTGGCAGGCTGATTCCATGGAAGTGGTGGAAACCACAAGCCCCGCAATGCGCGATGTCTTCGAAAAAATACGGGCGGTGGGTCCGATGAAGACCACGGTCCTTCTTGCCGGGGAAACGGGGACGGGGAAAAGCCTTCTCGCGAAACTCATTCACCGGAACAGCTCCAGGCGGACGGCGCAGTTCATTCATGTGCACTGCGGCGCCATACCGGACACCCTCATAGAAAGCGAGCTCTTCGGTCATGAAAAAGGTGCTTTTACCGGCGCCGACAGAAGAAAGCTGGGGAAGTTCGAAATCGCCCATAAAGGTACGATTTTTCTCGACGAGGTGAGCACCCTGACACCGGCGGCCCAGATTAAACTTCTTCAGGTACTGCAGGAGCAGATGTTCCAGCGGGTGGGAGGGGAATCGAACATAGAAGTTGATGTGCGCATCATCGCCGCAACGAATATAGATCTATCGATACTGATTGGAGAGGATAAGTTCAGAAGAGACCTGTATTACCGGTTGAGCGTTTTTCCCATTGAGATCCCTCCATTGCGTGAGCGTGATGAAGACCTGTCGCACCTTGCAGAAGTCATTCTCAGGGAACTGAAAAGGGTGAACGCAAAAGACGTGAAAGGCATTGACCCCCGGGTAATCGAGGCATTTAAGCACTATTCATGGCCCGGCAATGTGCGCGAACTGAAAAACATCATGGAAAGAGCGTTTGTGATTGAAAAATCTTCGATTCTCTCACCCGAGAGTTTCCCCCGCGAATTGTTCGGGCAGAATTCCCATGATTCTCATTCTATTATAGATATACGCCTTTCGCTTTCCGATATTCGCAATGAAATAGTAAAGACCTATCTTGTAAAGCTTCTCGCGCATCACAAAGGACGCATCCGCGATTCGGCATCGGCCGCGGGCATTACGACCAGGCAGCTTAATAAATTAATGATCAAATACGGTATTAAAAAAGAAGAGTTTAAATTACAGCGAATTGATTGACGATAAGGAACATTTGTTCCGGTATGTAAAAAAAAGAGAACAAAAAATCTCGTTTAATTAATTTCTTTTTAATTTCAATATATTAAAATATATATTCGGTTCTTTGAAAACTCAAATAACGTTCCAGGGCCCCTCAATGAAGAGAACAAAAGTTCCTCATTTTGGGGTTAATTATTAAATAAACAATGTAATCAATATGTTGCGTCATGGCATGCTTGATGCTCTATGCGGGCAAGACCTTATACCAGAAATAATCACAAGCAGGATCAGAGTGACAAAGAAGGAAGCCAGCGGTCAGAGCCTTATTCGAGGAATGATTTTCCCGGCAGCCTGGGACGAGAAGGGAGACACCCTTCAGGTTGTCATCGATTCGCCCGATGAGAAGCAGTATATCGTCGAACTCGATGAAAAGGGGAAAGAGCTCATCGCCCTGGTGCGTCGTGAAGTTGAAGTGAATGGTCTCGTGAGGAGAGACGGTACGGGAAAGACCTATATTCATGTGCAGTCATACCGGCTTGTGGGATGACGCGGCTGACGGAGCCTCATCCACATCGCGACAGGATGTGCAGAAATTAAATTGTGGTCTTGACTGAAATGGAATATATATGACAGCCAGTATGAAGGCCCGCTACGCGCTGTGCAGTGTTCTTTTTCTTTCCATGCTGATTGTGCCGGCGATGACAGAGGCGGATGAGGCGTCCGGCACAGTGACGATTATGGGCGTGGTGAATGTCACGGGACAGATCGTCACTGATGCGGGAGAATCATACTTTATAGTGGATGACAGGATCGGAAGAGAAGTTTCCCGGCTGGTGGGTCGACTGGTAGAGGTGAGGGGCTTTGTAGAGGGAGCGGAAGACGCCAGGATGATTACGGTCATGGAGTATCGGGAAGTTGAGTAGCATGGGCAGCGCCGGAATCTCCCGGGAAAATGCGGGAGAGAGAGGAGGAGGGATGAGAAAATCAGTTTCAAAAGGTGTGTGTGCGGCAGGATTCATACTGTTCCTTATGCTGTTTCTGTCCTCATGTGCCACTACCGATACCGCTGGCAGAACCGATATCACGACAAGTGAACCGGGAGCGGCGGCGGAGACGGTAACAGTGGAGCAGCAGTCGAAGGAGCAGCAGGAAGCTGCAATCATGGCGGAGCCCGGGAAACAGTGGCAGACAAAGGATCAGAAGCTTCTTGATGCAATCAATGGCTTTCAAATTGAAAAGATTTATTTTGATTACGATAAGTATGACCTGAGTTCCGAGTCACGGAATGTGCTTTCGAATAAGGCGCAGTGGCTGAAGGCGAATACGGGATTTAAGGTAAGAATCGAAGGGAACTGTGACGAGAGGGGCACCAATGAATACAATCTTGCCCTCGGCGAGAGAAGGGCTCAGGCGGCGTTCAATTTTCTCGTGACCGTCGGGGTGCCGGCCGAACGCATTTCCACGATCAGCTTCGGGGAAGAGAAGCCCTTTGATCCGGGGCATGATGAAGAGGCCTGGGCGAAGAACAGGCGGGATGAATTCGTACTGAGTGAATAGTGTGGTGATTTCCACCGCCCGCACTGTCCACCGGGTGCCGGGACGGAAACACATGATAATGAGGTAAGTTCTTTAACAGATAGTAGCGGAAACGAGGAAAAACAAAGTTTCGGAGCATCAAGTCCATGGAAGTACCCGCCAGTCGGTGGATACATTCACAGGGTGTGTTCCGGTTCCTGACGTTCCGAACTATATATTAACCCAATTAGGAAAAGGAGGTTTTACGATGAGAAGAAGAGTTTGGTTGCCGGTAATTTTAATTGTTGCCCTGGTGGCATTTTTCAGCGGCTGTGCAAAGGTTCCGCAGCCGGAAATCGATGCTGCAAAGGCGTCTCTCAGCGCGGCAAAGACAGCGGAAGCAGATCGTTACGTGCCCGAGGAGTACAGTGGGGCGAATCAGGCGCTGAATGCTGCAACGACGGAAGTTGAGAAGCAGAATTCGAAGTTTGTCCTCTTCCGGAGCTACAAGGAAGCCGTCAAGATGCTTGCCGATGCCAAGATGAAGGCGGAAGAAGCAGCGAGCGCGGCCGCCGCGAAGAAGGAAGAAGTGAAGAAGGAAACGGAAGCCGTTATGGCGGAAATCACTGCATCCATTGAAAGCACGAAAGGCCTGATCGCCACGGCCCCGAAGGGCAAAGAGGGCAAGCAGGCGCTCGAAGCCATTCAGACCGACCTGACGGCAGTTGAGGCCTCACTGCAGGAAGCAAACACCGTCTATCAGGGTGGTGATTATCTGACCGCCGTTGACAAGGCGAAATCAGTCCTGGAAAAGGCGAAAGCCCTCAACGATGAAATGACCCAGGCCATTGAAAAGTACAAGTCACTGAAGAAGAAGAAATAAGCAGGTGACGCTGCAGAGACAAACCCGTTCAACGGCGATGCTTACGGAGCCGGGGAGAGGGTTTTCTCCATGATGTTGAAATGCAGCATTACGGGAGATGAAATAACCGAGGGGGGACGTACCGCTTCCTCCCTCGGTTATTCTTTACATAAGGTGCGGTTCATCGGTCTGAGTATCCACGGGAATCAATGCCGCCCGTGTGTGTCATGAGGGTTCTTTGAGAAAACCGATGAGCCCGCCGATTGCACCTTCCGTCGGTGAAGCCGTGGCTGGCTCTATTACACGGATTATAAAGGGAAGCTGCATTCCGTGCCGCGGATGCGGTATGGCCCGGGCATCGAAAGTTCAAAGTGCGTTCACGTATTTCACGTGGTGTCTTTAATAGTGCGTCGGGAAGACGTGTATTCCAGAATTATAAGTGCATTATCCTATGAAGAAATTGCGGACGCGGAGCGGAAGGGTAAAGAAAAGAAGCAAAAAAATCCTCCCGGTTTTTTTTCTAATCATCGCAGTCCTCGGATGTGTGGCCGGTTGTTTATATCTTTTCTATCCTGAGCCTCCCCTTATACAGTTTACCGAAGCATCGTACGCGGTTGAGACGGCACGAAAAGCCGACGCACCGGTGTATGCCCCGGCCCAGTTTACACAGGCGGAACGCCTCTTGAGGAGGGCGCGCTTCGAGTGGCAGCTCGCGAACATGGATTTACTCTATTTACGTGAATATCAATATCCCGGCGATCTTGCCCGTGTTGCAAAGCTACACGCCCTCAAGGCTGCGGAGCGATCTGAGGTTTCAAGGAAAAGCCTGCAGCAGTCCGCAGTGGCCGCCGCGACGTATGTCCGGACGCGTATCGATGAGTTCAGCAGGAAGTTTGAGGGTTTCCCCGTGAGCGCCAGGATGCGTGCCAAGTTTACAAGGGGCCAGATGCTGTTTTTCGAGGGGGAGCAGGCTCTGAAAAAAAACGACTTTCTCAACGCCTCTGAAAAAATCAAAACGGCGGCGGTGCATATTGACAGCGCCGACGCGGCAATCACCGAGAATCTCCAGGGATACTTCACGCTGATTCCTCTCTGGGAAAGGTGGGCAAAGGAGACCATCGAATGGTCGAGACAGAATGGGAAATCCGCCATTGTGATCGATAAAGTCGAACATGCCTGCAGAGTGTATAAAAACGGTGCGCTCCTGGCGGAGTATGATGCCGAGTTCGGCTCCCAGTGGCTCGGGGACAAGAGACAGGCGGGAGACAGAAGCACGCCCGAGGGTAAGTATCGTATCATCAATGCCAAGACAGGATACACGACGAAGTACTATAAGGCGCTGGTATTGAATTATCCCAATGAGGTTGATTTACAGCAGTTCAGGATTGCCAAGAAAAAGGGTCAGCTGAGATCCGCCGCCGGCATTGGGGGAAACATCGAGATACACGGAGGCGGCGGGAGGGGATTTAACTGGACCGAAGGTTGTATCGCGCTTTCGAATTCCGATATGGACAGGCTTTTTCATCTTGCCGGCGTGGGTACCCCGGTCACCATCGTCGGCTCGCTGAATCACACGCAACAGACCAGGGAAATCATGAAAAAATCCTCGACGGCAAAAATGGATGAAATCCTGAAGTCCGGCGTCAGGATAAACTGACCCGTCTCCGGAGAGTTGTACCGATATGGAAAACGAAGAATTCACCTCACGTCACGTCCGTGACGACGCATGCGATGAGAGAGAACGCATCGAGGATTACGGTGAGATAGCACACGAACGCCCCCCAAAAAAACCGGGGCGGGTATGGGCGATTATTGTTCCGGTCCTGTATATCATTGCCGGGGTGCTCATCGGAGGATTGCTCGCGGGTGCCGTGGTGCTTGAAGCGCCTTCGCTGAGGGAATGGCTTCTCGCGACACTTCCCGAATCGAGGACGGTGTCGGCGACGGTTCCCGTGAAGGGCCTCGACATATCCCGGGAACTGGAGAAATCGAGAAAACAGGCGTCGGTCCTCGAAGGACGCTTCCTCGCCCTTACACCGAAAGAACCCTATCTGATTGTCAGCACGTCGGATAACAAGATTCAACTCAGGAAGGGAAGGGAAGTCATCCGCAGGGGAATATGCTCCACGGGGAGCTACGTTCTTCTCAAATCACAGGACAACCGGGAGTGGCTTTTCAAGACACCCCGCGGGATGTTCCACGTGCAGCAGAAGCTTGTCAATCCCGTATGGCGGATGCCCGACTGGGCGTTCATCGAGGAGGGGAAGCCGGTTCCTCCGCCCAATGCGCCGGAGCGGTTTGAAGCGGGAACGCTCGGGGAATACGGCCTCGCGTTCGGCAACGGCTATCTCATTCACGGCACCATCTACAAACGCCTGCTCGGCATGCCGGTAACACACGGGTGCGTGCGTCTCCCCGACGACGATCTGGAAGTTGTCTATAAAACCCTGAAGGAAGGATCGAAGATATTCATCTACTGAACGTGCGAAGGTATACGCGGTATCATTCATGAGACGTAATTTTATCTTCAAAATACTTTTTTTCATCCTCGCCCTTGTACCGCCGGCCATTGCCGCTGTCTATATGGTGGTGCTTCCCGTGATCGTGGTCAATGACAATGTATCGTCCGAAGAGGCGAGACTTCGGGAACGCGGCGGTGCCCGGGAGATATCCGCGGGGGGGAGTGAAAAGCTTGCCGCGTATATCGTGACCAGAACCGAGGAGGCATACTGGAAAAACCGCCTCGCCATGGCGAAGACAGGATCAGCGGGACTCGTGGTGGATCTCGTCAACCGCAAGGTGTATCTTGATATCAGAGGCGTGCCCATCCGCGAGTGTACGATACAGGAAATGAAGGTAAGCGAAGCCCTCCTGAAGAAGAAGGGGCAATTGGGCATCATCGACTGGATCAGTTCGCCCCACGTTCTCATGAAGGAGTGGACGACCATCGTGAAGCAGCCCATCAAGGTGAAGATCGCCCCGAAGAACGAGACTGAGGCGGAGGCACAGGCGCCGGAGAAATTCCAGGAAGACAGGGGTGACGTCCAGTATTCATTGAAATTCAGCCCGGAGGTGACCATACATTTCGAGCAGGTTGCTCCCGAAATGAACTCGTCGGACTGGAAAGAAAAAATGAAAAACGATTTTCGGCTCAAATGGGAAATTGCAAAAGAATCGTTGCAGCGGCTTTCCCGCCATGAGCTTCCGGAACATGATCTTTCCATTGCCATAAGGCTCGCCCCTGACGATGCCCGCGCGATATACCGCGCGCTTCCCGAAAACGCCTGGATGGCGCTCCGCCTGTAGCGGACTTATGGTGCGGAGGGTCCGCCTGCGTGCAGGCTGCGGGCTGCATCCTGACGTTACCATGTTCCCATACCACCACCCTGCTCCGGTTCCCTCCCCCTGCCGCTCCGCCCCCACGCCAGGTCGATGTTTTCGCACGACGTCAGAACACCACTTTTTTATGAAGCCGTCAGAGTTCATGAGAAAAAGAAAGACACGAACAATTGCCATCATGGCGCTTGCCGCACTTCTTGCGGGTGTTGTTTCAATTCCCCTCTCCGCATTCGTCTATCCGGATATCTCCAAACTGAAGCGGGAGAATCCTCGTTCCTCGGCGTTCATGGAATACCGTGCCCGCGAGTGGAAGGAGGCCGGAAAGAAAAAGTCCATCTCCTTTTACTGGGTGCCGCTCTCCGCGGTTTCTTCCTTCGCGGCAAAAGCCGTCATCATCGCTGAAGACGACAAGTTCTGGAATCATGAAGGATTTGATTTCGAGGCGATGGAGCGCGCCTTTGAAAAGAACCTGAAGGAAAAGAAGCTCAAGGCGGGCGGGAGCACGATAAGTCAGCAGCTGGTGAAAAATCTTTATCTCTCACCTTCGAAAACCCCGGTGAGAAAAATCCGTGAGGCGATACTCACGTGGCGCATGGAAAGGTCACTGTCGAAGAGAAGAATCCTTGAGCTCTATCTCAATGTCGCCGAGTGGGGTGACGGCGTCTTCGGAATCGAGGCGGCGGCGCGTCATTATTTCGGCGTTCACGCCTCAGAGCTCGGCCCCATGGAAGCGGCGAGGCTGGCGGCGGTGCTTCCCAATCCGAGGAAGTACGACCCGCGGGGCACCTCACGGTACGTCAGTTACCGTTCCGGGAGAATCTACGACATCATGGTGCGGCGGGGCATCGTGATTCCTGAAAGCGACGAGACGGCCTCGGGCGACGAATCATAACTGTCAATAATCGTAATCACCTGCGTGCCGGAGCCGCCGACGATACACAAAGCGCCGAATACCCGGCGTTAATTTCTTGACACAAGCCGGCCTTCATATAGTAAGGAAGAAAACCGGAATGCGCCTGAAACTCGTATCATGATAAGTACCCACCGCATAACTTTTTCGGAGGCCAGAGACCCATGGCAACACTCTTCGATACCACCCGAATAAAGAGTATGGAACTCAAGAACAGGTTTGTCCGTTCCGCCACCCATGAGGGCATGTCCGATGGCGACGGGTATCCCACGCCAAAACTCCTGAACCTTTACGAGAGACTTGCGAAGGGAGGGGTCGGTCTTATCATCACGGGCTTTGCCTCTGTGTCACGGGACGGGAAATGCATGTTCAGCGGGATGCAGGGGATTGACAGCGACGGCCATATTCCGAAATACCGCGAGCTTGTCGACCGGGTGCACGGGGCGGGCGCGAAAATCGCCATGCAGATTGCACACTGCGGCAGGCAGACCCATCGGGATGTCATCGGCGTGCAGCCGATCGCGCCCTCGCGGGTGCTGGACACCTCGACCCTCGTAATGCCCCGTGAGATGACCGAAGAAGACATCGAGCGGGTGATCGAGGCCTTTGCCCGCGCGGCATGGCGGGTAAGAGAATCAGGCTTCGACGCAGTCGAACTGCACGGGGCCCACGGGTATCTCATCAGCGGTTTCCTGTGTTCCCATACCAACAGACGAAAGGACCGCTGGGGCGGCTCAGTGGAAAACAGAATGCGGTTTGTCGCCGAAATATACCGGCGCTGCCGGAGGGCCGTCGGGGATGACTACCCCATACTCGTCAAGATAAGCGCCACCGACAGCATGAGGAAGGGGATCACCATCGGGGAGAGCGCCGTGATGGCGCGGATGATGAGCGACATGGGATTCGACGGCATAGAGGTAAGCTGCGGCATCGGTGAGGACAGATTCACCATGCTGCGGGGAGATCTTCCCGTGGAAGCCATTCTGCAGACCTGGGATATATTCAGGAAAAAGAATGTACTCTATCGCCTGACCATGAAACACTTCGGGAGAATGATCGTGCGTCCGATGGCCTTTACACAGGCATATAACCGGGAGGCGGCACGGGTAATCAGGGAAAGTGTCCGCGTGCCCGTGTTTCTCGTCGGCGGACTGACGGAACCGGCAGTCATGGAAGACGTCATTGCGAGCGGGGATGCCGACTATATTTCGCTCTGCCGCGCGCTCATCGCCGATCCGAAACTTCCGGAACGTATCAGAGGGGGCAGCAAAGAACCGTCCCGCTGCATCCACTGCAACCTGTGCCTGGGATACCTGGGAACAAGGCCGGTCGCCTGTTATCACGGGAAGCTTCTCAGTTGAATCCCGCCTCCATCGTCTTCAATGCGGCCTTTTCAAGTATCTGCACGGCGAAAATCATCATCTTGAAACGCTCATCGGCCGTCTGCTTGTGGTAGAAACGGTAGTATATCTGCTGGGCGATGACGGCCAGGCGGAATAATCCGAAACAGTAGTAGAAATCTATAGAATCAAATTCAAATGCGTAGTTTTTCCGGTAGAGTTCGAGGAGTTCCTTCCGCGTCATCGAAAATTCAACTTCCGCGGGCATAAAGCGCATCAGGTGAACCTCCAGCGCGTCTCCGGCATCCACCTTGTAGGCAATTGCGTTCATGATGTCCATGAGCGGATCGCCAAGGGTGGCCATCTCCCAGTCGAGGACACCGATAACTTTCGTGGGATTCTCCGCGTCCACAATCATGTTGTCCAGCTTGAAGTCGTTGTGGATGATGGTCGCCCGCGGGCGTTCCTCCGGGACATGGTCATGAATCCATTCCATAATATTTTCGTAGTCGGGTGCGTCAGGCGTGTGAGCCTGGCGGTACCGCTCGCTCCAGCCTTCAACCTGTCTTCGCACATATCCTTCCGGTTTTCCGAACTCAGCGAGGCCGACCGCCCTGTAATCGATTGAGTGGAGGGCCGCATGAACATTCACCATATCGGCAAGAAGCTTTCTCGCCTGATCGGTGGAGAGCATAAATCCCTTCGAAAATTCCCTTCGTATCACCATGCCCCGTATCCGTTCCATGAGGTAGAAGGGACAACCGATGACCGTTTCATCCTCCGAGTACACAAGGGGCTTCGGACAGCAGGGAAAGACGGGGTGGAGCGCAGAGAGCACATTGAACTCCCGCTTCATGTCGTGGGCCGTTTTCGCCTTCCGTCCGATGGGCGGTCTTCTCAGGATCATCTCCTTGTCGCCGACCTGGACAAGGTATGTCAGATTTGAGTGACCGCCGGGGAACTGTCTGATGGTGAGGGCGCCCGTGAGATCCGGGAGCGTATCCCTGAGGAAGGCTTCCACCTTCGAGGCATCCAGCTCTTCACCTTTTCGCGTGTCGCGTGCCCTGTCGATCCTGTCCATCGATGGTTCCTTTCTGCCGGGTGATCGCTATCGCCGCGTTACGCACGCATCCCCGCATCCGCCGCTTCGTATCAATCGGAACTTCGTTCACGAGCGGCGCGATATCATGCCGGCGGCACAGGCGAGTCACATGGGAATGCGGACGGCCTTATACTCCTTCGAAGAATTTCTGGGGATTCTCAACGAGCATGGTGTTGATCTGCCCGTCGGTGACGCCCGCTTTCTTCAGAAGCGGGATGATGTTTTCGAACAGGTGCGTCGGTTTCCAGTTCGGCAGCACCAGCGATACGATATCGGCGACACCGGGTCTTCCCAGCCAGAAATTCACGAAGTCATGCGATAGCATGATCTGGCCGGTAAATCCCGATCCCAGAAGCCCGATGAGACAGGCGAGCCGCCGCTGGTCCTTGGGGGCTCCCGCGAGGCCTTCAATGCCGAAACGGTCAAAGGCGATATAGACGCCTTTTTCCAGGACACGCATGAGGTAATCAATATCGGTGGAACCGCCGATATGTCCTATCATTATCTTCTTCGGATTCACTCCCTCGGCAATGAGCAGGTCCGCCTGCTCCGGGCCCATCGTGCCTTCCTGGGTGTGGGTTATGATATTGATTCCGTCTTCCTTCGAGACGCGGGCCGCCGCCTTGAAGAACATTTCCTCATAGTGGGTAATGGCGCCCTTGCTGGAGGCGAGCTTGAAGACACCGGGCCTGATTCCCGTCTTCGCGATGCCGTCGGTGACTTCCTTCTTGAACATTTCATATATCTGCGAGACACCATCCCCTATCTGGCTCCGGAGATGGAAATAGGCGGGGGCGCCTTCACCCTCGAAATAGTAGCCGCTCGCGCAGATTATGTTGAGGCCCGTCTTTTCGGCGATCTCCTTCAGGATGGCCGGGTCGCGTCCGCATTCGTTCGGCGTGGCGTCCACAAAGGTGGCGACACCATGCTTTTTTATTTTTTCCGCCGTCTCAAGCCCCGCCTTGATACAGGCGTCCCTGTCGAAGGGGCCGAGCGTGACATCTCCCGACCAGCCGGGATACCCGAAAAGGAAGTGCTCGTGCATCAGTGTTTTTCCCAGTGTGTCCGTTGCCACCGGACCGAGTACCGTATTAACCTTTGTCATGTTCCATCCTCCTTTATAATAGTCCACCCCTGATTTCGGAAGGGACCTTCAGAGCCCGCCTTCCTACATCTTCTTCAGTTCTCCTTTTATGAGTTTTCCACCGGGGTTCCTGGGGAGCATCATCTGGCTGAACACCACGAAATCGGGCACCTTGTAATCGGCGATTTTCCCCCTGCAGAATTCCTTCACGTCTTCCTCGGTGAGTGTTTCGCCCGGCACCGCCCAGACGACGGCCTTTATTTTTTCGCCCAGCACCTTGTCGGACACACCGACGACCCCCACTTCCAGAACCTTCGGATGCTGGCTGATAAGGTTTTCCAGCTCTACCGTGTAGACATTTTCACCGCCCCTGCAGATCATGCTTTTTATCCGGTCGATGATGAAGGTGTATCCGTCGTCGTCCATATAGGCCACATCGCCGGTGAGAAACCACCGTCTCCCGTCACCGTCGGTGATGAAGCTCTGCGCCGTCTCATCGGGCAGGTTCCAGTAGCCTGGGCTGATGCTGGGGCTCGCGGCGAGTATCTGACCCGGCTTTCCCCGGGGTACGTCTTTCATGTTTTCATCCACAATCCTGAGACGGCTGTTGCCGACGGTCCCGCCGACGCTGCCCGGCTTGGCGACGATGGTTTCCGCGTCGCCCGCCATGAAGAGAAGCCAGCCCACCGACGCGCCCTCGGTGAATCCGTAGCCGTTTCCGATGCGGGCCTTCGGGTATTCCTTCGAGAGCTTGTGACAGATCTCCGGAGGCATGGGCGAGCCGCCCTGCATGATATAGGTGAGGTTGTTCGCTTTCACGAGGTCCTGGTACCGCGGCTGCAGGCCGAGAATCCAGTACATGGCGGTCACCATCACCGAGAAGTTGATTTTTTCATCGATGAGGACGTCGAGCACCTGCTGGGCATTGAACGTGGTGACCACCACGGACTTTGCCCCCAGGAGGTTCAGGTTGACGAGGGTATGGAGCGTAGTCACATGGAAAAAGGGAGTGACGATAAGCTGCCGCCAGTCGGAAACCATGGTGTCGGGATCGAAGATTTTTCTCATCGAGTTTGTGCAGTTCATCGCATTGTTTACCACGGCGCGATGAAGCGTGATGGTGCCTTTCGGCCTTCCCGTGGTGCCCGAGGTATAGATGAGGCTGCAGATATCTCCCTCGCTCACATCGACGAGAATCTCTCTCGGCGCCTTCTTCTCCATGAGTGCGACAAGGGGAAGCGCGTTGTCCTTCTTTTCCTTTCCTGAGACAAAGACATGCCGGAGGCCGGGATTTTTACCGGTGATGGCTTTCACATTGTCCCAGAGGGCGGCTTCTATCGCGGCGGCGACGCAGCCGCTGTCCTCGAACTGGCGCTCCACTTCATCGCCGGCAAGCCGTGCGTTGATGATCACCGATATGGCGCCGATCTGCGAGAGCGCGAGGTACATGACGAATGCCTCGGGGATGTTATTCATCATGATGGCGACCCTGTCGCCCTTTTCGATGCCGTAATCCTCCCTGAGCGCATATGCCACGTTGTTGACGACGCCGTTGAACTGGTTGTAGGTCCAGCGCAGGTTAAAATCCGGGAAATAGAACATTTCCCTGTCGCCGAAGAGCGCAACGCCCTCTTTCATAAGTTCCGTGAGTGTGCCGTACCGGCATGCCCAGACATCCTGCAGTTCGTCGCGGAAACGTGTCGTAATGACCCCCTCCTGCGGCCACTCGAGAGGCGGTTTCATTTTTTTGTCTGCCATGGGTCCCTCCTTGGTATAGAAATGGTGATTGGTTGATCGCATATCTTTTTCGACGAACGAAAAAGATATGTGGGCAAGTAATCCTTTCGTCTATAAATGCTTCACTTACTCCTTCTTCCGTGCGTCCGATCCCGCTTTTTTTACGTCGCCGAGGAAAAGCTTGATGATCGGCGATATCTCCGGGGGGTGCCAGTTCGTCTTCCGCGGATCTTCGTGCCACGTGAAGGGAAGATGAACCACCGTCCCCGGTTTTCGTGTCTCTTCAAATACCTGAAGGGCGCTCATGAGCACTTCACGCTGACCCTTTATGTCATGGACCTCGCCGACCGGCCGCCCGAAGGGATACTCGATACCGGCGACACGGGGCATCCCCACCTTCCGTGCGAATTCGGGGACAGGTGTCAGTATCACCGTGACGATGCCGTCTGCCTCGAGGAAACGCGCAACCAGTCCCACGGACTGGCAGCAGAGCGGTCAGGCCGGCGTGAGAAGGACTGCGTCCACCCCTTCGGCGTGCATACGGGAGGCCACCTTCGGCATGGTTTCTTCGAGAAGTATCGTGGAGTTGAGTTGAAATCCGTAATAGGAATAGGAAGTCGGCGCGAGCCTGCCGATGACGCCTTCTTTTTCAAACTCGCGGAAACGCGCAAGAGGCAGTATCACATTCATATCCTCTTTAATAAGGGCCGTGTTGACATGGAGGTGATTGACATCGATGTTCGCCTCCGTGGCGTCCCTCGGGATTTCTCGGTGCGTCGGATCACCCCAGAGCGGCTCTTTTTTCTCCCGCTCCATATCGAAGGGGGGATCCGATTTCATGCTGATGCCCGCTGACGTCATGAGGGAGAATGTCAGCTTCGAAAGGGGTCTGGTAAGGGTGGTCCATGGTATATCACCGCTGAACTCTTCCGCGGGGATGTCCTTTTTAATCCAGGCACTGAGCGAGGGCGGCATGAAACGAAAGCCGTCGACGATTCTCGCGTAATTCTGCATGATGAGCACCTCCGTTCGATGATGTGTGTGGACGTGGGAGAAGAGAACAACGATGGAAGAATATGAAAATGACGAGTGTCTGTCAATGTGAAAGTCGTGACCATGAAACGGGTATTCAAACGGCTCAAAAAAATATTTGACAGGAATTCGAATTTATTTTACTGAATGAACGTTCATTCAGTGACAGGCAGCGGATTGCCGCCGTCATGTTCCAGGGTTCAGGTCATGGTTGTGAAGAATAATGGAAGAAAAATCGGCAAAGATGAGACAAGGGAGAAAATCATCCGGGCCGCAAAGGATCTCTTCAGCAGAAAGGGGTATCACAAAACCTCGGTGCGGGACATCGTTCGGGCCGTCGGGATGTCAGCGGGGTCGGTGTATGTTCATTTTAAAAACAAGCAGGACCTTTTTGAGGAAATCGCCACACGCAACGTTGAAGAACTCCGGATCATGCTGAAGGAAAAGAGACGCACAAGCCGCTCCGACGACATTCCGGAAAGACTGGAAAAGGTGAGGGAAACATACAACATCTTCTTTGATTATGTCGACGAACATGCCAATCAGTTCCTTACGATGATTCGCGGAGGCTTCGGCGTGGACGAACGGGTCGATGAAGATACCTGGCGCTGGTTCAGTTCATTTGCGAACGACCTTGCCGAAGATTTTCAGATATGGAAGCGCAAAGGAATAATCAGCGGATTCAATCCGGTGCTTCTGGGACATGTAGTTGTCGGCATGTCGAACCAGGTCGCCCATTGCTATCTCGTGGAAAAAAAGTTCACCCGCGAAGAAGCCATTGAAGCGCTCATTACGATCAACAGGGCCATATTTTTCAGCTATCTCACGAAGAAGGGGAAAGAAAAACTGGGCATACAGTAACGATAGCGGGCAGTACACCGCAGAGAAGGAGGGGACCATGGTACTGAGCCACGAATTCAAGGTGCTTCTGGAGAGGGAGCCCAAATTCATCGACATCATGTGCAGCCTCGAGGCGACGGCGCGTCAGCCGAAGGGGATAATCAACGAGACGAAGGAAGTGGTGGCCATCGCACGGAAATTCAACGACGAGGTGGTGAGACCCTACGCGCTCGAACTCGACAGGCTTAGGACGGAAGACCCCGAATTTCTTCCCTGGGAGTTCGTGAAAAAGGCGAACGAGTGGGGCTTCTATACCATGTGGATTCCAAAAATCTTCGGGGGGAAGGGCTACTGCATGCCCTCCATGTCATATTTCATCGAAGAAATCGGATCCGCCTGCCTGGCCATGGCGAATCTCATCGGCGTCCACTACCTCGGCTTTGCCACACTCACCGCCACCTGGAACATGCGCCTCGTGAACAGGCTCGCGCGGGAGGTGGCGAAAGGCGAGAAGACGGGTGCTCCCTGCCTCATTTCACTTGCCATAACCGAACCGGGCGCGGGTACCGACGTGGAAGAGATAGACCTCATCGACAAGGGAAAAATCACCTGTCACGCCGGAAAGGTGAAAGGCGGGTACGTGGTAAACGGGAGCAAGGTATTCATCTCGAACGGCCATATCTCCGCGTGGCATATGCTGATCGCCTATAGCGATCTGAAACGTCCCTCGGATACGCCTGTGGTGCTCGCTGTTCCCACCGGTGCGAAGGGGTTTTCCTTCGGACGCCAAGAGCACAAGATGGGCCAGAAGGGATGTCCCGCCAGCGAGCTTATCTTCGAGGACTGTTTCATCCCCGATGAACTGGTCGCCATGGATGATGAGCAGTGCCGCGGCCTCTCCCGGAAAACACGGGAGGCAACCATGCAGGTGATTGATTACGTAGTCTCCGTCACCCGGGCCGGTGTCGGCGCCTTCGGCACGGGTGTCGCCCGCGGGGCCTTCGAGGAGGCGCTAAAATTTGCCGGTGAGACGGAGGTGGACGGGAAACTCCTCATCAACCACGAATGGGCGCAGTGCATGCTTGCAGAGATGTACAAGAACGTGACCATCGCCCGGCTCTGCTACGTGGAAACCAATTACGCCAACGGCATGTACGGCTTTTTCAAGACCCTCCAGATGAAACCCATGTACTACTGCGCGAAGATGCTGCCGAAGTTTTACATAGACCTTGTCATTGCCCCCCTGATGAGTAAGCATTTTATGACAAAACTCATGCGGAAAATTGGTCTTGACGGACAGAAAGATGAAGAAATTCACCGCACCTCGGGATGGGCGTCCATCGCGAAGGTGGTAGGAACCGATGCAGGCATCAGGAACTGCCAGCTCGCGCTGGAGATGATGGGTCAGGCGGGGCTGCGCCAGGATAGAGTGGCGGAGAAACACCTCAGGGATTCCAAGCTTCTCCAGATATACGAAGGCACGAACCAGCTCAACCGCCTGAATATTTTCAAGTGCCTGATTGCGCGGTCCTGTCCGCAGGCCGTGGTCTTCGATGAATAGAAAGGAGGCTCCCATGTTAACGTACACGAACCCCGAATTGAAACCCTTTGAAGAACTGGCCGGTCAGTTCGCCCGTAATGAACTTGCTTCCGGAAGAGAAGAACACGATAACTATCCCTTCGGTCCCTTTTTCCACGGCGTCCTCGCGCGGGCCCATGAAGCGGGATTTCTCGGGATTATCCTTCCGGAACACCAGGGCGGTATCGGCCAGGGAACGGGAGCGCTCTGCGTGATACTCGATTCGATAAGCCGTGCCGACGCGAGTCTGGCGGGGATACTCTTCACCACGGCGCTTGCCCAGCAGATTCTCATGGAAGCCGGCGCGTTCGATGCGATCAGAACAATTACGGGTGGCGCTTCAAAGGCGGAAGAGGCGCTCATTGCGTTTCCCGCGTTTGCCAATCCTTCGGAACTTGCACCCTCGGTCTTCGCAAAGAACGAAGAGGGGCGCTACACCCTCTTCGGCACCTGCGACTACCTCGTTCTCGGCGGGCTTGCCCGATACGGCCTGATACCTGCGCGTGTACACGGCCGGAAAGGATACTCCTTCTTTATAGTGGACCTTGCCGCACCGGGAGTGACGAAAAGCGGCCCCGTCGTCAGCCTCGGTTTTCACGCCTGTCCCGCCGTCGACGTGAAAATCAGGGACGTGGACGGAACAATCGCGGGGAGCGAGGGGGACGGCGCGGTGCTTTTTGAACGGGCGGCGGAAAAAATGCATATTGCCGCCGCGGCCATTGCCTGCGGGATTATGAAAGGTTCCTTTGTGGAGGCACTTAGCTACGCAAAAGAGCGCTTTCAGGGAGGGCGTGAGATTGTGAAGTGGTCCGAGGTCCGGATGATTCTTGCGAATATGGCAGTGAAAGTCGATGTCGCCGACATGACCCTCGCAGGAGCGTGCCGGGCGGCTGAAGAGAAACATCCCGGGTGGGAAACAAAATCCCGCGCCGTCGCGATCCGCATCCAGGATGATGCCTGTGAACTTACCACCGACGGCATCCAGGTCCTTGGCGGGTATGGGTATATGAAGGACTACGGGCAGGAGAAAAGATTCCGGGATGCCAAGCAGGTTCAGGCGCTTCTGGGCATGGCACCGATGAAGAAGCTGAAGTATTTTGAAAAAGTGGCGGAGTGACAGAGTGGCAGAGCAGCAAAATGACAAAGTGATAAAGAAACTTCCCTGAAGACCCCTGCTGCGAGGAGAGAAGAATGGTTCGAGGGGGATGAGAAAAGGAGAGATGTGATGCCCAATGCAGTCGTCACAGGTGCAGCCTCGGGCCTCGGAAGGGCGTTTGCCCTTGCGCTGGCGAGAAAGAACTGGCGCGTGCTCGTCGCCGATATCAACGCCGTCGGCGCGGCGGAGACGCTGGAGTTGGTGAAAAAAGAAGGCGGGAGCGGCGCCACCTTCCGGTGCGATGTGGCGTCGCTCGATGATGTCAAGGCCATGGCAGCATTTGCCTTCGGCGAGTGGCAGCGGGTGGACCTTCTCATAAATAATGCCGGCATCGCCGTCACCGGTACTGTCGGGGACGCGCCCATCGAGGACTGGCGATGGATTTTCAGCGTGAACTTCTGGGGCGTGCTCCACGGGTGCCATGTGTTCGTACCGAAGATGAGAGAGCAGGGAGGCGGTCACATTATTAACGTGGCGTCCGCGGCGGGTATCGTCTCGCTTCCCGAGATGCCGGCCTACAACGCCACGAAGGCGGCGGTGATATCTCTGTCGGAGACGATGAGATGCGAGCTTGCCGCGCACCGTATCGGCGTCACCGTGGTGTGCCCCTCGTTTTTCCGAACCAACCTGGCGAAGGGCCTTCACTGCACCGACGAGTTTCAGAAAACGTTCGCCATCGTGGCGATGGAAAACGGCAGGATCTCCGCGGATGAGGTCGCCAAGCGGGCCCTGCGGGCCATGGAGAAAAACAGACTCTATGCGATACCCCATGCCTCGATTCGTCTCCTGTGGTTCATGAAGCGGGTGTCGCCGGCCATGTTTTACCGGAATATGGCGTTTATGAACAAGAGCAGCCGGTTTCGGATGGTGCTTCTTGCACTGGCCCGTCGCGGGCTTACATAATTCGGTATACTAAGGAGAACAAAAGATGGCTAAAGACGTGTACATCATCGGTCTCGGCATGATAAAGTTCGGCAAATACCTCGACAGAAGCATCAAATCCCTCACCGGTGAAGCGCTGAAGCTTGTGCTCGATGACTGCGGCCTTTCGGTGGATGATCTCGAGGCCGCCTGGTTTTCCAACTCATCATGGGGAATGAGCTCCTTCCAGCACTGTATCAGGGGGCAGGTCGCCCTCTCCGCGAACGGCCTCGAAGGTGTACCCGTCACGAATGTGGAGAACGCCTGCGCGGGAGCGTCAACGGCCCTTCACGGCGCCTGGACTGCCGTGAAAGCGGGGCTCTATGACTGCGCACTTGCCATCGGCGTGGAAAAACTCAACGATCCCGACCGGGCAAAGGTCATGATGGGGTTCATCACGGGAACCGACGTGGAAGTCACCATGGAGATGATGGCGAAGTTTCAGAAAGAAGAGCAGGAGAGGCGCGAGCGCGAAGCCCGCGAGAAAGGCATCGAGCTTTCGAAGGAAAAAGCGGGCGGCCATTCTGCGTTCATGGACCTTTACGCCATGGGGGCGCGCACGCACATGAAGCAGTATGGGACAACCCAGCGGCAGCTTGCCTGCATCGCCGCGAAGAACCACAACAACTCGGTATTGAATCCCCTTGCCCAGTACACTTTCCCGATGACCGTGGAAGAGGTGCTGGCCGACCGGGAGGTGGCCTACCCGCTCACCCGCGCCATGTGCGCGCCCATAGGCGACGGCGCCGCGGCGGCGATCGTCTGTAGCGGGCGCTTTCTGAAAAAGGTGGAGAGAAAGAGGGCCGTACGGATTCGCGCGTCCATCCTCCAGTCGGGAAACCGGGTGAGGGAAAGCGATATCACCGCCCGCACATCGCGCATCGCCTATGAAACGGCGGGTCTCGGCCCCGGTGACATATGTGTCGCAGAGGTTCACGATGCCACCGCGTATGGTGAGCTCTTCCAGACGGAACAGGTCGGATTCTGTCCCGTGGGTGAGGGCGGGCCTTTTGTGGAAAGCGGCGCGACGGCGCTCGGCGGAAAGATTCCCGTCAATCCCAGCGGCGGACTGATTGCACGGGGCCATCCCGTGGGCGCCTCGGGGCTCGCGCAGATACACGAACTGGGGACCCAGCTCAGGGGTGAGGCGGGGAAGCGTCAGGTGGAAGGCGTCAGGATTGCTCTTGCTGAAAACGGCGGCGGTTTCCTCGGGCAGGCGGAAGCGGCCATGGTGATTCACATACTGGAAAAGCATAGCGTTCGATGAAAAGGGGGATTGTATGGCACTGCAAAGAGACATGGCACGGGAGGAGTTTGTTGAACGTCTCAAGTTTGAGTTTACCGAAACGGAAAAAGTAATTCTGCAGAGGAGAAGCGTCCGGCTCTATAAGAAGGAACAGGTGCCGGAATTCATGGTGAAGCGAATGCTGGAGGCGGGCCGTTTCGCACCCTCGGCGGGGAATTCCCAGCCCTGGAAGTTCGTCGTCGTGCGGGATCCGCAGTTGATCGACGGCATGACAAAAACGACCGTTGATCTGTGCAAGTTTTTCCGCGCGACGACAGACTACACGCGGCCGGGCTTCGGCTGGATGAGGCCTTCGGTGAAGTTTTTCACGCGGCTGCTCCCCAATGACCTTCATCCCGTTCCCTTCGGAGCGGTGTCGCTGATTGCCCAGGGAAAACTCTCGGTCTGGCACGGGGCCCCCACGGTGATTCTCATTTTCAAGGATGTGCGCGGTGTCTCGAATCCGGATCTCGACTGCGGCATCGCCGGCCAGAACATGGTACTCGCCGCTCACAGCATGGGGCTCGGCACCTGCTGGGTCGGATTTGCGCGGACCGCCTTCGAGTACGCCGCGAAGTGGCGGAGGTATTTCGGCATCGAGTTTCCCTTTAAATTCGCCAACAGCCTTGCCGTGGGGTGGCCGAAAGGTAAGCCGGACGGCATGGTGGAACGGCAGACCCACGCAGTCGACTGGTACGAAAGCGGCCAGCGACGGACCATTTACTAAGGAGGATCGCCATGGGAAAGATGACATTCCTGGAAAAAATCCGTATTCCCACCTACAACGACCCAAAGCAGGTAACGCCCGGCGAGGTCGACTTCGACAACGGAAAGTGCACCGGGTGCGGCATTTGTGTCGAAGTATGTCCCGCTGACTCGCTCGTGATGGAGGACAAAAAAGCGCGGATGAAGGCTGCGGCGGAAAACCAGTGTATGTTCTGCGGCTGCTGCGTAGCCATATGTCCCGCCGGTGCCGTCAGCATGAAGTCACCCTTCAAATGCACCCTCTTTTTCAAACCCATCGACTACGGCGAACCGAAACCGCCGCGGTTGTGACGAACGCAGAATGAGGAACACAAATCCGGGGAGGTAACTATGAGTAAGGCAGCAACGTGGGCGTCGGAACTTGAAGCGCAGGCATCGAAACTCGGCGACAGGCCGTTTCTCTATGTGGTGTATCAGGACCGTTACATCAGTTTCAAGGAAATGGACGACAACGCAAACCGTCTCGCCAATTTTCTTCTTTCCCTCGGTGCGGGACCGGGGAAGGGCATCGCGCTCCTCATGAACAACTCGCCCCAGTTTCTTGATGTCTTCTTCGGCATGCAGAAAATAGGACTGTATGCGAACACGGTAAATACGGGCCTCAAGGGAGACGGCCTTGCTTTTATCGTTGACAACAGCGATGCAGGGTATCTCATGGTGGATTATGACCTCGTCGAGCTTTTTCAATCGGTCTGCGACAAAACCCCCGGTATCAAAACAATAATCGTCAACACCCTTGAGGCGCCTCCCGGCTATACCGTGCCGGTGGGCATGCTCGATCTAAGAGCCGCCTACGGCCCTGAAGTGTCGGCGGTGAAGCCTTCCATCGAGTTCGATGAGGGGGGCGTGCTCCTTCTCATGTACACCTCGGGGACTACGGGGCTTCCGAAGGGGGTTGTCTCGCGGTACAACAACAACATGGTCGACAGAATCCGCCCGCTTGCCCTTTTCACCATGACCCCCGATTCGGTCTACTACACGGCGCTCCCGCTCTTTCACGGGAACGCCCTCTTCATCACCACGACGAACTCGCTCATCGCCGGGTGCACCATGGCGCTCTCCAGGAAATTTTCCGCGAGCCGGTTCTGGGATGAAATATGGCAGTCGAAGGCCACCACCTTCAATACCATCGGCGCCATCATTCCGATTCTCATTAAGCAGCCGCCGAACCCCCACGAACGCGACCACCGGGTCGGCAGGATACTCTCGGCGGGATGCCCCGCCGACATGTGGGAGGCCTTCGAAACACGCTTCAACATCAAGATATGGGAGGGCTACGCCGCCATCGACGGGTCGGGGCTCATCATGAATTTCGGCGACGGCCCGAAGGGTTCCATCGGCAAACCGGTAAACTCGCAGATACGGCTCGTCAATGACAGGGGGGAAGAGGTTACGACAGGCGAGCCGGGAGAACTGCTCTTCTACGTGGCGAAGGACCGCACCGACAGGGTGGAGTACTACAAGAACCCCGAGGCAATGGAGAAAAAGACCAAGGGGGAGTGGGAGTATACCGGCGACCTCATGTACCAGGACAAGGACGGCTATCTCTACTTCGTGGGGCGCGCCACCGATTCCATGAGAAGGCGCGGCGAGAACGTCTCCGCCTACGACGTGGAGCAGGCCATCATGAAGCATCCCGCCGTCCTTGAATGCGCCGTCTACGGTGTTCCCTCGGAACTCACCGAGGACGACATCATGGCATCAATCCGCCTCGTCGAGGGGCATACGCTCACGCCCCGGGGACTCCTCGACTTTCTCGAGGACAAGCTCGCGAAGTTCGCCACACCCCGCTATGTCAGAATCGTCGATGATTTCCCGAGAACGGAAACCTTCCGGGTGAAGAAAAACGAACTCAAGGCGGTGGGCGTCACGGCGGATACCTTTGATGCGGAAAAGTAAGGGCACCGCATACCGTGCCCATCGGGGGCTCCCCGAATGCGGGCACTCCCGGATTTTTCCGGAAGAACTGGAGCAGGGCGAAAAGACCGCATGCAAAATTGGATAAGTCTTATGAAAATATATCAGCGTAAACCTCTTCAAAACCTCCTCGACTTGATTAAATTATCCTGACTGAGATTTTATTTGACAGACGATGTCGGGAAAGATCTTAATGAATCAATGTCACTAATGTGCGCTCTGGGTTAGCTTTGAAAAACAAGAATTACAGATTGTAGAAATGTGTGAGAGAGGCAGAGCTTCATCCTCTTCACCTCACGAGATATGCTCACTCCCTCTGATTTCCGAGCTTCGACCGCCTGATCGGGCAGTCTGGCTTTACATATTTTCCGCCGAGTGCGGCAGATTCGTAGAGGGCGGTGAGAATTTCTATGTTCTTTTTCCCTTCTTCCGCGTCGACAAGTGCCGGTTTATTGTTTACAATCGCATCGATCACATTCGCAAGGTAAGGAGTATGGCCTTCTCCATACACATTCGATACTTCCTGCGATGAAGAATTCTGGATCTGCGCGTCTTCCGGCTGTTCATCCCGGAATTTCCAATAGAGGATCTTGTTGACGGCCTTTCCGCCGATGATTGTGGAACCTTTCTCACCGAGAATGCTCAGGGAACCTTCAAGGTCTTCAGGCCGTGAGGCTACAGTCGCCTCAAACGCACCGAGAGCGCCTGATTTGAACTTGAAAGTGGCAAGTGCGGTATCTTCAACTTCAATATCAAGAAGCCTCGTTGCCGATATGCACTGCATTTCATCGATCGGACCCATGAACCACTGGAGAAGATCAAGGTGATGGCTCGCTTGCTGCGACATAACACCGCCGTCAAGCTCCCATGTGCCGTGCCAGTTATCCTGCTCGTAATATGATTGCAATCTCATCCATCTGACTCGAACCGATCCCAGGACCAGTTTTCCGAATCGGCCTGCCTCGAGGGCTTTCCTTGCGGCAACTACGGCAGGATTGAAACGGTTCTGTTTTACGACAAATAGTCGGCATTTGTTGTCTGCGCAGGCTCTTATCATCTCGTCACAGTCCGAGACACGCAGAGCCATCGGTTTTTCAACGATAATATGCTTACCGTAACGGGAAACATCGATGACGTGTCGTGCATGATAGCCCGTGGGCGTGGCAATATCAATTACATCGATTTCCGCATGCCGCTTCATCATGTCGTGGTAGTTTATATAGTAAGGAACCTGGACTTCCTCCGATTTTGCCTTCGCCTTCTTCTCGTCGATATCGCATATCGCAACGAGTTCGCCGTCAATCATACCTGAAGTTAGAGCTTTCAGATGGTTGTTAGAAACGCGCCCACATCCGATAACTGCAAATTTAAGTTTAGCGTGATCAGACATATTTTCACCGGAATAGTCATTCGTCATTTGCAATAGACCTCTGAATTAAAATAGAAGGGAAACTGTCATCTTGCTGTTTTCCATTGACCGCCGCTCTTTCTTTTCCGTCCATATCTTTAACCAGAGCCACAGGAAGGCGAAGACGGCCACGGCGATAACGATATAGGCTGCACTCTTCTCGAGAGACCCCTGTTTGATTCCTTTTCCAATGAGCGTGAACGGTATAGCTTCCGGCAGCAGTCCGATTGCCGTGCCGATCAGAAAATCCTTCTGTGCGACCGGGGACAGGCCGAGAATGAGGTTTACGACCATTCCGTGCATCGGCATTTGCCTGGCGAGTATCACCGCGGGAATTCCGCCCTGTCCAATCAGTTCCGCGAAATAGTTGAGCTTTGGGTAACGTCTGATAATGAAATCTCCGCCCGCCCATCTCACGAAAAGGAAAACTATGTAGAACGCGATCATGGTTCCGGTCATGCAATATATCAATCCACGGAAAAACCCGAAGAGCATTCCGCCGATGGGACAGAGAAGAAGCCTCGGCACACCGACACAGACAAGGATGGTAACACCACACGTGAATATGAGAGGCGCTAATAGTCCATATTCCTTTATTCCTTCGCTGAATTCCATGGCTCTCACTCCGAACTGTCGAAGCGGAGTAAGATGCAGTCCAAGGATAATGAGGGAAATAACGAGAATGAAGATGAGATCTTTGCGAATCGAGAAGAACGAATCAAGTTTCGGTTTTTCGATTGGATGCGACACGTCGGCATCGGAACGACTGTCAATTGCGTAAATGACCCTCTCGTCGTTCTTATTGGGAGTGGTATTCCGGTCCAATTCTGTCACCTCGGATCGACCGTTTTCTCAACCAGTAGATTGCGAAACAGTCGGTAATTCCGCGCCATATCCTGTTTCTAACCCCGTATTTTGAATACCCGCGTGTGCGCGGGCGGTCGTTTATCGGTATCTCCACAACTTCATAACCCTGAAGCCTGAGAAGTGTTGGAATAAAGCGATGCATACCGTTGAATATCTGAATCTCACAGAGCGCGCTCCTGCGAATTGCACGGTAGGTGCAACCGCCATCGGATATTTTGTCGCCCGTGACAATATTTCTGAAAACGTTCCACGTTCTCGATGAGATCCTTTTTACTATTGTGTCCATTCTTTTTCTGCGAACTCCACAGACCGCCGCAATGTTCTCCTTCAGTGCGTCCAGGAGAAATGGGATGTCAGCGGGATCGTTTTGCTGATCAGCATCCATCGTGATGATGATTTCGCCATTGGCGTGAGCGAACCCGGTCGCTTGTCCGGCGCTTTCACCGGAATTCAAGCGATGTGGGAATATTCGGAGGAAAGGCCTGGTCTCTCTGAGTTTCTTCATAACTTCCAGACTGTCGTCAGTGCTCTTGTCGTCAATGAAAATGACCTCGTATTTTTTTCCGAGCTTGTCGAGAACCTGCTGAAGCTCGTCAATGAGCGGCTCAAGATTGTCTTCCTCATTGAATACGGGAATCACGACCGAAACATGACATGACTCATCAATAGTTTTATCGATCATTTTTCGAATAGAATTCGCTGATACTTTCGCAGACGAATTTTATCTCCTCCCTTGTTACGACATGAGACATTGGAAGTGAAAGCATATGATCGCAGGCATATTCGGCGCGCGGATACGATCCCCTCCCCTGGTTCAGATGTTGGTATGCCGGTTGGAGATTGAGCGAACGCGGATAATGAATACCCGACTCAATTCCATTATCTTGTAGATGTTTAATGAGCGCATCCCTGTGGGGAGTAATTATGACATAGAGATGATACACCGGCTCCGTATCGGGAATCACTTTCGAGGTTCTCACCTGCGAGATGTCCTTGAGTCCTTCATCATACTCGGCAGCGACCCTGCGGCGGCCTTCGTTCCATGTGTCGAGATTGGGCAAACAGACTCTGAGAAGAGCGGCCTGTATGGCGTCGAGACGACTGTTCATTCCCTCAAATTCGTGGTCGAACTTGCCTTCTCGGCCGTGGTTTACAA
Organism: Deltaproteobacteria bacterium; assembly: GCA_026388515.1. Lineage (GTDB taxonomy): Bacteria > Desulfobacterota > Syntrophia > Syntrophales > UBA2210 > JAPLJO01. The sequence continues at coordinate 35,116 of JAPLJO010000007.1, forward strand.
ACATCTTAATCTTCCTGAAGAGGCTGGCATCTCTTGCAGTCACAGCGCCGCCATCTCCGAAGCCGCCGAGATTCTTCGATGGGAAGAAACTGAACACGCCGGCATCCCCCATCGTTCCCACTTTCTTGCCCTTGTACTTAGCACCTTGAGCCTGTGCGCAGTCTTCAACGAGAAATAGTCCGTATTTTTTTGCGATACTAAGCGCCCTGTCCATCTCAACCGGATGCCCATAAAGATGAACGGGAATGAAAGCCCTTGTTCTTGTCGTGATTTTCTTTTCAACCTGGTCGAGATCGAGATTGAAACTGTCTTCTGCGAGATCACAAAAAACGACCTGGGCCCCTGTGAGGGTAATAGCCTCTGCCGTGGCTATGGCAGTATGCACTGTTGTGATGACTTCATCTCCCGGTCCGATTCCCATTGCTTTCAAAACCGCAAAGAGACCATCAGTGGCGCAGCCGCAGCTGCAGACGTTCTCGGTTCCGAGCCATCGTGCCATTTCCTTTTCGAACAATTCTACTTCCGTCCCTCCTATGTAGTTGGCGCTGTCGATAACGCGTATCGCCGCGTTGTGGAGTTCCTCTTTGATCGGCTCGTGCATTTTGTTGAGATCAACGAATCTGACTTTCATTTCCGTCACCGTTTTCTGGATACAAATTATGTTAAAGCGCTGCCGCCTTTCACGCCCGCCATTGGCGGTGATGCATGCGGACGGCAGAGGGATCCAGCGCCGAGTATACTTAGTACTTTATTTGTTTCTCCGTAGGGCTTGATCTGCTCCAGGATGCAAATGCCCGGTCTTCTGGCATCATTGACGCGGGCGTCCACGGCCAGCAGCAGGAAGGATTTGCCATCGGCCAACATCCGGGCCACCTCCTTCTCCTGTACTACCGGAATCGTATGCCTGTAATAATAGACCAACTGGCTCGATTCCGACTTAAACAAATATACTGGAGCGTCTCCTCGGAGGTTGTCAAGTCTCGCTGCAAGAGGTTGAAAAGCATCATATCGATATGACATGACCGATGCCTGTACGGCAGTATAGTACACGACGAATACGACAATGAGCGCTGCACTGAAGGCGGTCAGTGCAAAGGGGATACGCCGCCAGCGTAGTTTGGCCTGCTCAAGCCAACTCGCCAGGGCCAGACCCAGAAACACTGCCAATGCGGGACACATGGGCAGAATGTACTTGTCTCTCTTGAAGGCAAACAGCGAGAAAATAATCAGCGGCACCAGGGCAGCCAAACCGAAGAAACGGCCCGCATCGGTTGCTAACAACCGTTTGAACTGCGCCCGCGGACGCCAGAGAAGCACAAGTATCCATGGTGCGAAACCCTTCACCACCACTCCGAGGTAGGAGTAGAATGGATCGCTTTTAGCGCCCGCAATCTTGCTGGACATCTCATTTCCGATTACCCTGAACAGCGGTGCGCCCGGCAACTGCTCATTGACATACAGAAACCACGGCAGCGCGATAACTGAAAATATCAGCCAACCCCGCCAGTCGATCAAACCGCGCAGGGCCGGCTTGCTGCGTTCCAGCAAACCGTAACATACTATCGGTGGCAGCCAGAAGAGCAGCGCTACCGGCCACTTGGTCAAGAAAGCCAGCCCCAGCATGGCATACGATCCATACAGGTAGTAGCGACTTCCACGCTTTACATATTCGAAATAGAACAACACGGCGGCAAACGCGCACAGAGTCAAAAGCATTTCAATTTCCGCCAACCGGGCATATCTGGAGAAGTAATTCGAGGTTACCAGGGTAAGAACGCCGAGCAGCGCAGCCCAGCGGCCGATATACTTTTTCAGCATAAAAAACAGCAAACACACTATGCACAGCGCGAACAGCCCTGAGGGCAGGCGCAGGACCCATTCTGAACTGCTGTTGGCGAGTAGTCCGAAAATGGCCCCCGACCAGTAAAATAAGGGCGGCTTCTCGAGATACACCTCGCCGTTCATCGTCGGGATAAACCAGCTGTGATTGGCCATCATTTCCCGAAGCACCACAAGCCGCCGCCCCTCGTCATGAGACAGCAACGGGATGGACCAGATGCCCCAAAAAAATACCAGGAGCATCCCGATACATAGCATCCAGAAGAAGATGCGATACAACCGATCGTCGGAGCTAACGCTCTGTGAAAATACGTTTGTATGCTCTTTCACGTTGCTCCTTCTCACACGCGTATCTCAACGGCTATATCCATAGGCATTAGTGGCAAGGAAAAACCTGCGTCATGTCTAAACACATTCTCAAAGATTTGGCGCGTAGAATTACATCTCTCGTCGACGACTGTCAATCTTTTTATGAACAATGTGGCCTCGGCAGGTGCAAGAATGAGAGTAGTTTGCTGACCTTAAATAAAACATTGTGTCGTCTTATGGCGAAAGAACTCGCTTGATGGCGCACTGACTTCACCTACCTAGTCTTCAGAAAAAGGTTTATTCCCATAGCTACGATAATTGTAATCTTCGATGAGATTAAAAGAGTCCTCTTTCCAGTATCACATCACAATATTTAGATAGATTTCTATCATAGTATCTTTTTATCCATTTCTCGAAAGGGATAACACAACTCCTCGTGAAATATCCTTTCATTCGGAGACTCGGCATGTCTGATCAATCCATGTGTTATACAATTTCGAAAACTATCATAATGGGAATCAATGTCAGTGAAATCAACCCTGCAAAGAAAATTATATCAGCTACTTTCTCAAAGAAATCTGATCGTCTGCGTGACCGCATCGACGCATACGAAAAAACACTGGACACAAGGAAAAGAATCACCACCACTCCGAGAATCTCATCAATAATAGTCTTGGCGCTGAAATCTGATAGCTTGATAAAACTTAGCAATATGAAACTGAGTCCCAGGAGATTCGAAGAAGTGGGGAGAATGTGTTTTGCAATATTTTCTCTGTCATTATTCTCTGTCATTTAAAATTACACTTATAGAAGTCTTAAATATTGAATTTTGAATAACCTATTCGGCACGCATGGCAACTACTCTTGAGATTCATTAAATCCAATAAATTTCGGTCCTCTTCGTAATATACAATATGTGCTTCGGGGTGTTACTCTTCTGCCATTAAAGTATCGAAAAAGGAGGCAGACACCTTGCAGTGCCTGCCTCCCGTTTCAACAGCTCTGACCGATTACATCAGATCACATCAGATCACATCAGATACATTGAAGTTGCGACATTTACACCTTCTTTGGTGGTGGAGTACTTGACTATGATCTCCCGCTCTTTTGTAACCTCATCCAATGAGATCGATTTCGCATCCCTGTCATAAATAGTGGTGGTCGATTTCACGAGAAAGATTATCATCTTTCCACCCTTATCCACGGCAACAATTTCCGACCGTGTACCAATTTCAGGATTTGCAACTGTCACCATTTTTACCGTTCCCGTAAACACCTTGAGATTTGATTCCGCAAGGTTAAAAGTCGGGCTGTAGGTCGGCTGTGCAAAACATGAATTTCCTGCAAGCAGTATCCCAAGGCAGATCAGCGCTATATGCAAAATTTTTGTTTTCATAATGCCCGCCTGCCTTCAGCCGAGCTTTTTACTTCTTTTTTGGTTGAGGTGTCGGCATCACCTTTATCTTGATCACTTCATTGGTGCCTGCTTTGAGAGTTGCTTTGATTTCATCGTCGACTTTCAACAATGCCAGATCCTTATCCGTCACTTTAATAATTTCCTCTTTTCCTGTTGGTGCCAATTTTACCGTCACTTCTTTCTTGGCGGCATCAATGGAAAGAACCTTGCCCTTGATCACCTGTACTGCCGGTTCGGCTTTCGGGGGTGCCGCTTTTGTCTGGGCGAACCCAACTGCCGCAACACACACGGCACACAAAATGGCGATGACGATAATTGTTGCTCGTTTCATAAGACGTACCTCCTCGATAAATTTGAGTGCAGTATACGCATGAAAAATTAAATTACGATTAAAGCAGAATTAGAATATTTTAATGAATGGAAGGACTAAAAGGCTTTTACGGATGCTACAATACAGTCACAAAAGGAAGAGTTACGGTGAATGTGGAACCATGTCCCGGCACACTTTCGACTTCTATAATTCCGCCGTGAGCCTCAGCGATAGACTTGGCGATACTCAACCCCAGGCCAAAGCCCTTGTGGCTCCGTGATTTATCGGCGCAGTAGAAACGTTCAAATAACCGGGGCATATCGTCAACCGAGATACCTATGCCAGTGTCCTGCACTGAGACAGCCACACGGCAGGCATGTACATTCACGCTTATTGATACTGCACCGCCACGACCCGTAAATTTAATGGCGTTATCCAGCAGAATTAAAAACAGGCGGCGCAGGTATTTCCTATCCGCCTGGACCATCATATCATTACCCACTTTAAGCGAGAGCGAAATATTTTTCTCACTGGCAAGTATTTTTATATCATCAATGACCTCTCCGAGTAAGATTTCGAGATTCACCGGCTCAAAAACCATGTCGATCACCCTGCTGTCGAAGCGCGCGAGGAGCAGCAGATCTTCCACAATTGAAGAGATAGTACTTACTTCTTCAAGGTTGCTGCTCAGTATCCGTTCGTATTCCTCGGTGGTACGTTCGCTCTTGAGTGCAACTTCGATTTCACCCCGCAGCACCGCAAGGGGGGTTTTCAGTTCATGTGCAAAATCCTCGAAAAACTGCCGCTGCAATGTAAAGGACTGATCGAGACGTTTCAGAAGTTCGTTGAACGTTTCGGCGAGACGTCTGATTTCATCTTTGCTTTCAGGCAGGGGTAAACGGGATTTCAGATTTTCTGCGGTAATATGGCGTGTGGCACTGATTAATTTATCGACCGGACGCAGTGAGGTGCGCGCAAGAATCACGCCGATGAAACCGGTGAATATGACGGTTATCGGCAGCAGGACGAAGAGTGTGAGTTTTAATTTGTTCAGGGTGGTATCTATTCCCGCCGTCGGGCTTGCAACCTGAACGATATAGGCCACACGATGGTTCTCTATAACCGGCATCGCCAGAGTCCTGAATGACATTTGCCTTCCTGTGACATTGACCGCAATTGTATCAAAGTGGGGGTTGCCTTCTAATACCAAAACCAGTCTCTGTCGGGGAATCATTGCAATCGCGGGGATGTTTCTGGAAGAAATGATGTGCGTGCCTCGCGTATCAAAAATCTGCACCATGATATTCAGCAGTTCCGGGTCATTGCTTCGCTCTTCAACCCATCGCTGCGCAACTTTATTGAAATTGATATTGTCAATCTTGCTGAGTATGTCGATACCGAGTCCGCGTGAAAGAATGCTCTGCTGTTCAGCTTCCCAGTATGCTTCTATTGAATTAATAACTCCTTCGGCCCTTGATTGCAGGAGGTGATCCCGTTCATCGTATACTTCCTTGCTCAGTCGTTGATAAAGAATCACACTGAATACCAGAAGTGTGATAGTCAAAATCAGCATATAGAGAAGGATTATTTTGAAACGGATTGAACGGAACACCATACTATTATTCCCTGATTATATAGCCACGACCCCTGATGGTATGGATGAGTTTGTTCTTGAACGGCTTATCGATTTTATTGCGCAGATAATTAATATACACGTCAATCACATTCGTAAAGCTGTCGAAATTGATGTCCCACCCATGCTCCGCCAGCATAGTGCGGGTTACCACTTTCCCGACATTACGCATGAGATACTCCAACACGATAAATTCTTTTGCGGTAAGTTCGATTGACTTTCCCGCCCTGCTGACCCGATGAGTCAATAAATCCATTACCAGGTCTCCTACCTGGAGTGTTGATGTAATGTTCTCACCTTTCTTTCGCAGGAGCGCCCGTATCCTTGCGAGGAACTCTTCGAATGCAAACGGCTTCGTCAGATAATCATCCGCACCGGCATCGAGGCCTCTCACCTTGTCTTGTACTGCGTCTCTGGCTGTGAGCATCAGAATAGGCGTGTCATTCTTCTCCTCTCTCAGTTTTGAACAGAGAGTCACTCCATCTATCCCGGGAAGCATGATATCCAGTATAATTGCATCGTAGGTTTCGGTGGTCGCGTATTCATACCCGTGCTGGCCATCAAAGGCAACGTCAACGGTGTATCCTTCCTCCTTCAAACCCCGTTGGACAAATCGGGCGATTTTTACTTCGTCTTCAACCACGAGAATACGCATACTCTTGCCTGCTTTGATATTCCGCATGTATGAATCATAGAATATCACACCACTCGCATTTCGAAAGCGGTCCAGCGATGAGGCCGTTGCTGATAGATGCCGACTTTCGATTCAAGTCACCATTTTTTTAAGCTTCCTCGAATAAAATGGTATAATCATATAATTGTACCGATGCCCATGATTGTTATTGCGACGATTATTTCATATCGCCTGACTTCCTGAAACATCAGTTTGATCGCATTGCCGATGAAGTATCTAAGGAGTGCAATAGTGACCGCCCATATGAGAGCGCCTATACTATTAAGCAGGAAAAACGTGAAGGGTTTCACCCGGCTCAATCCTATCAGAAAAGGCGTGATTGTCCGCATGCCATAGATAAACCGGAAACCCATGATAACCGGAATCTGATGCTTGTGGAGGAGTGCGGATGCCCGGTCGTAGTTTGCTTTCCAGGAGAGATGTCTTTCTATCAGTGAAATGTTCTTTATGCGACCAAGATCACTGCTGTCCAAAATAACCTGATA
>JAPLJO010000005.1 GCA_026388515.1 Deltaproteobacteria bacterium
ATTTTTTCAAAGACTCGTCTCTCTACCGGTCGATTACGGGTCCTGCCGGGCAGGAACTGGGCGCTTCATCGGAAAGCCTGCCTGTCGCCGTGAATCCCGTGAATCTCGAGGTGGGTGTCATTGCGGGCAATTTCAGTCTGAATCCTTTTTTCTCACTCATCATTCCCGGCGATGATGACGGCACCGTCTCCGTGGAGCGGACGAAGATGGAAGGCATGGCCGATTTTCTGGTCGTGCCGCGAAGCCACTTTTTTATCATGAGGGATGAAACCATCATGACGCAGGTGGTTTTCTTTCTTGAGTACGGGAAATTCGAGCACCCGGATTGATTGCGCATGCCGTTCCGGTGTCTGATGAACCGTACGCCGCGTGGCCGGCGGAAGCCAGTACTTGACATTGTCGTGAAAGGTCATGATTGGAAGGGCAAAGCAAATCGCTCCAGGTTCAAGGCGCGCGAATTCCGAGGAATGAAGCGCAACGGAGATATTGGACTTTTTACGCAGCCATTACCTATTTATGAAAGGAAGCATGACATGGAACACAGAAAAGAACTTGCGGCGCCCTGCGGTCTCTATTGCGGGGTATGTGGCATTCTCATCGCCCATCGGGAGAACAATGAAAAATTCAAGGAAAAGCTAACCCAGGTATACGGCGTCGGTGTGGAGGAAATCCGGTGCAGGGGATGCCTTTCCGATGAGGTCTTCTTCTACTGCAGGACCTGTCCCATCAAGACCTGCACACAGGAGAAAAATATTGAAGGGTGTTTCCAGTGCGACGACTTCCCCTGCAAAATTATCGATGAATTTCCCATTCCCGTGGGGAAGAAGGTGATTCTCCGGTCCGTGCCTGCCTGGAAGAAACTCGGCACCGAGCGGTGGATGGAGGAAGAGGAGGCCCGCTACGTATGCCCCCATTGCGGCCTCAATCTCTTCCGCGGTGCGAAGCGGTGCCGAAACTGCAAGGAAGCAGTGGACATGGATTGAAATAAGGCTCAGAGACAAATCCTGCCCCTTGATGGGGGAGGATTTAAGGGGGAGGGGAAATAAGATTTGGGACCTCCCTCTAGGGGAGGGGAATCTGAGTGACGAGATCGGGGATCAATGATCACAATTGACCTGAAAGAAAATAGTGTGCTTCCCGGCGGGATGCGGCAGACCGAGGTGTGTTTCGAATGCAGTGTGTGCGCCCTGCACTGCATTGTCCAGCATGTAGCTGGCTTCGACAGCAAAAACACATTCGTCTATGACCTCTTCCGCTCCGACGACCCGGCGGTACACCGCGCTCTCTGGGCCTGCTCGTCCTGCCATAAGTGCGTGGAGGTCTGTCCCCAGGATGTGGACCCCCTCTCGGTCATCGTGCATCTCCGCGAGAAGGGATTTAACGAAGGGCGGGCGCCCGCGTACGTCTACGACCTGGTGAAGCTTGTCCTGGAGACCGGCTACGCCTTTCCCATCACGAAAAAGACGCAGAAGGACCGGGAAGAACTCGGTCTTTCCGCGCCCGATTCCTCGGCGGTCGGGGAAATCCGGTGCATCGCCTCACGGACGGGCTTTCTTGAAAAGTTGAAATGAAAAATAGTGCGGTTTCGATGGAACGTCGTCATATGTCATTTCCGATGGAGCGAAACAACGACCGGCACACCGCGCAGCACCGGTATCTTCTTTTCCCGGGCTGCCTTGCCTCCATAAGGTTTCCACGTCTCGTGTATCTTGCGAGGCGTCTTTTCCCCGAACTGGGAATTGAAGTCACCGAGACAGAAAGCTTTTCATGCTGCCCCGATCCGGTGCGCCTCCGGGGGGCCGACAGGTTTACTTCCCTTGCGATTGCTGCGAGAAATCTTGCTGTCGCCGGGGAGACAGGCCTTCCCGTCATCACGCTCTGCCCTTCCTGCACGCTCACCCTCGCAGAAGCGGGAAGGGAACTCAAATCAGACCACGGACTCCTTCGAAAGGTAAATGACGTTCTCGCCGGGTGCGGGCGGGAGCTTTCGGGTATCCCGCCGGTGAGCCATTTTCTGAAGGTCCTTTACGAAAGTCCGGGTCCGGCGGGGCTTCGCGATATGGTGCGGCGGCCGCTTAAGGGGATTGCACTTTCCTATCACAGCGGCTGTCACGAGAATAGCCCGCCTGACATACTCCGTTTCGACAATCCCTTCAACCCCCGGAAAAACGAGGAACTTCTTGACGCCATTGGTGCGCGAGTCGTCGATTACAAAGAGAAGTCCGCCTGCTGCGGATCACCCCTCTCGCTCGACGGCAGGATGGATGATTCGCTCTCGGCGGTGGCCCTGAAGGTGGAGGATATGCGCCGGTGCGGAGCGGAGGCCCTCGTGGTGGGGTGTGCGTCCTGTTTTCAGCAGTTCGAAATAGGCCAGGTTATGGCACGGAGGAAAGGTCTTCTCGATGCTCCGCTTCCCGTGTTTCATTTCATCGAAGTCCTTGCCCTCGCCATGGGCTACGGCAGTGAGGCGATAGACGTATCGGCGCACAAGGTGAAGGGCGCCGGTACGGCGGCGCGCCTCCTCAGGGGGGAGGTATCCTGAGATGATACGCGACGTGGAAACAATCTGCCCCTTCTGCGGTGCCGGATGCCGCCTTGTCCTCAGGGCGCGGGAGGAAGACCTTGTCTCCGTCTATCCCGCCTCGCACGGTGTGAACGAGGGAAAGCTCTGCATCAAGGGGTGGAGCGCCCATGAATTCGTGCATCATCCGGCAAGACTCACCCATCCCCTCGTGAGAGAATGCCGCGGCGATGATTTCAGGGAAACCTCCTGGGATGAGGCACTCGATGTCATCGCGGAGCGGCTTAAAGATACCCTCGGCAATGGCGGTTCCGATGCCGCGGCCTTCATCGGTTCCGCCAAGTGCACCAACGAAGACAACTATGCCCTCCAGAAGTTCGCACGGGCCGTTGCGGGGTCTCCCCACATTGACCACTGCGCGCGCCTCTGCCATGCCTCCACCGTGGCCGGCCTTATGGAATCCTTCGGGAGCGGCGCCATGACGGGAAGCATCGAAGAGCTTGAGGATGCCGATGTCATTTTTGTCATCGGTTCTAATACCACGGAGCAGCATCCCCTCGTGGGCAGGAGGATATTGAGGGCGGTTCGCGAGAAGGACAGCGCCCTCATTGTTGCCGACCCCCGGCGTATTGACCTTACGGGCTTTGCCCGTATCCACCTCCGCCACCGGCCCGGCACTGACACGGCGCTTATAAACGGGCTTCTCCACGTGATTATCGCCGAGGGCATGGAAGACCGCGCATTCATCGAGGAGCGGACGGAGGGATTTGAAGAACTGGCGCGATCACTCGGCGACTATGCACCCCGGCACGTGGCGGCTGTCACCGGCGTACCCGCCGACGCCGTCATCGAGGCGGCGAGGCTCTTCGGGAAGGCGAAGCGGGCTGCCATTGTATACGCAATGGGAATAACCCAGCATGTGGCGGGAACGGACAATGTCCTTGCACTGGCGAATCTCGTCATGGCGACGGGGAACGTAGGGAAACGGTCGGCGGGCCTCAATCCTCTGAGAGGACAGAATAACGTCCAGGGCGCCTGCGACATGGGCGTGCTCCCCGATGTCTATCCGGGATACCGTTCCATCGGTGACGACGGGGCACACCGCTTTTTCTCCGGCGCATGGGGGACGGACAGGCTTCCCCGCAGCACGGGGCGCACTCTTAGAGAGATAATAGATGCCGCCCTCGAAGGCACGGTTTCATTCATGTACCTCATGGGAGAAAATCCCGCCCTTTCCGACCCCGACATAACACATACGCGGCGCGCTCTGGAGGCGGTACGGTTTCTCGTGGTTCACGACATATTTCCCACGGAGACGACGGCCTTTGCCCACGTCATTCTTCCCGCCGCAAGCTATGCGGAGAAGGACGGCACTTTCACGTCGACCGAGCGGAGGGTGCAGAGGATAAGGAAGGCCATCGAACCCCCCGGACTCGCACGTCCCGAGTGGCAGGTACTGGGCGCCCTTGCCCGCTGCATGAACTACGGCGGGATGAACTGGGAAGGACCAGATGAGATTTTCCGGGAGATCGCACAGGTGACACAACCCTATCGCGGCATGTCGTACGACCGCCTCGGCGATGAGGGCCTCCAGTGGCCCTGTCCCGCCAAAGACCATCCCGGCACGCCGTTTCTCCATCAAGAGTCATTTCCCCGCGGCAGGGGGCGCTTCGTTCCCGTGCGATATGAACCGCCCCCGGAGTTGCCGGATGAAGAATATCCATTCATGCTCATGACCGGCCGGTCGCTTTTTCAGTACCATACGGGAACGATGACGAGGAAATCGCCTACGCTCCAGGCACAGCTCGATGAAGCCTTCCTGGAGATGAATCCTGACGATGCCGCACGCCTTGATGTGGCGGACGGAGGCAGGGTGGCGGTGACCTCGCGGAGGGGGCGCATCACGGTACGGACGCGCGTGACGGAGAGGGTGTCGCAAGGGATGGTCTTTATCCCGATTCATTTTGCCGAGGCAGCGGCGAATACGCTCACCCTGCGGGCCTTCGACCCGCGGGCGCATATCCCTGAACTCAAGCTCTGCGCCGTGAAAGTCGAAATTGAACGGTAAAAAATCACTGACAAACCGCACCACGGCATTGTCACAGGCGGTGTTTTCTGGTATGCCCTGTACGAACGTGATGGCTTCCTGCGCGCGGGAAATGAATCGCCATGGAAAAGAATACGGTAATCAATTTCTTCACCATCGTGCTCCATGCCTTTGCGGGATGGGCTCTTTCCGCGGCGGTCCTGGGAGTCAGCCGTGAACTGACATCCCTTACTTTCGCCCTTGTCATCCACGCGCTTTGCGTTCCCGTCATATTCGGTGTGGTCTCTCTCTATTACTTCATGAATTTTGCCTATACCACGCCGCTCCAGACCTCTATTCTCTTCGTCTCCTTTGTGGTCTTCATGGACTTTTTCGTGATTGGTCTTTTTTTCAAGCCTGTTTTCGCCATGGTGGCGACGTTACTGGGGCTCTGGATTCCCCTTGCCCTGATTTTTGCCAGCACCTTTCTTATCGGTGTCTTCATAAGGAATCAGAGCCGCCTGCACTGAGATGTGAGGGCGCTGCCGGGTACGGCGTCGCCGATCGAAAGAAAAGGAGAAACCCCATGAGTATGGCGGGACGAGTGGAGCGAAGGGATTCCAATTTCAGAAGCGGGGGGCTTTCCTGCGCCGGGTGGCTCTATCTTCCTGAAGGTGTTTCCCGTCCCCCGGTGGTCATCATGGGGCACGGATTCGCCGCGGAAAAGACCTTCCGGCTGCCCGCCTTCGCCGAGCGGTTCACGGGGGCCGGAATCGCCGCCTTCGTCTTCGATTACCGGAACTTCGGTGACAGCGAGGGTACGCCGAGGAACCTGGTTAATCCCTTCCGCCACCTTCAGGACTGGGATGCTGCCATCTCCCATGTGCAGAAGCTTCCCGGGGTCGATGGCGGGAGAATCGCCCTCTGGGGCTCTTCCTTTGGTGGCGGGCACGTCATCGTCATGGCGGCGCGCCGCCCCGAGGTGGCCGCAATCGTCTCGCAGGTACCCTTCGTGGACGGTATTGCCTCGCTCCTGGTCCGTACACCAGGTGACATAGTGAGTGCGGTGATTGCTGGTTTCAGGGATGTTTTCAGGATGGTCACCTTCCGCAACCCCTGGTGCGTACCCGCGGTTGCCGCACCGGGAACATTCGCCGTGATGAATACCGAAGAATCGATGCCGGGGTACCTCGCGCTGGTGCCCCACGATTCGGAATGGAGAAACGAAGTGCCCGCGCGGGTGCTCCTTCTGGTTCCCTGGTACAGTCCGATGCGGTACGCGAAGCGCGTCAGATGCCCGGCGCTTGTCGTAGCCGCCGAATACGATTCGCTCATTCCCTTGAAGGCCGTGGTAAAGACGGCATCACGCATCGAAAAATGCGAACTCCACCGCCTCCCGTGCAATCACTTCCAGCCTTACGTGGGAGAATTTTTCGATAAGAACGTTGCAATTGAAACGGAATTTCTTGTGCGGCACCTGAAGGCAAAGACAGGATGAGGAAGAGGAGGTCACGAAAATGGCGGACTTTTTTGAAACCATCAAGGATGACGCCTGCGGGGTAGACTGTGACGGACTCATTCTGATAGAATAACCGGAAAGGGCAGTGACGTCGTCCGGCCTGTCGTGCGGGTTGATTCAAAAGCCCGTTTTATTGTAAGGGGGGCATGCGGCGCGAGCCGCGCTAAATCCAATTCACAGTGAGAGCGGTGTATCATGAGACGAATACGTGTGTTCCCGTTCATTCTTCTGCTTATAGGTGCGCTTGCCGCGGCATGTCAGATGCCCTTTGCGGATACGAAGAAATCCGATGATGATCTGATGATCGTCACGAATGCCTTTGACCTCATTGAAAATTACTATGTGGAACCCGTGGATTCACTGGCCATCGCGCAGAAGGGCGTGGACGGCATGGAGGCCTATCTGCGGTCGCAGGACATCACCTTTTCCCGCGAAGGCATGCCGCAGAACCAGGCCTCCAGCAGCCGGTCGAAGGCAATCGGCTACCTCTCGTCGAATTACGGAAGGCTGGCGAAGATATCCGGTGCGGATGCCAGGGCGCTGCAATACGCTGCCGTCAACGAGATGGTGAAATCGCTTGATTCCTATACCATCTATCTTACGCCGGAACTGCTCGAAGACCTGAAGACGCTCATCGAGGGCGCCTATTTCGGCCTCGGCATAGAAGTGGCGCTTATTGGCGATGAAATCGCCGTCGTGTCGCCCGTTGATGACACACCCGCCTTCTGGGCCGGCATTAAACCGGGCGACAGGATTGCTGAAATCAACGGCATATCGACGGAACACATGACCGTGCTTGAAGCCTACAAAATGCTTCGCGGGCCGCTGGGGACCGAGGTGAAACTCACCATCCGGCGGAAGGACACTTCAAAGCCGATGGAATTTTCAATCGTGAGGCAGCTCATCGAAATCAGGCAAGTCAAACACCGCCTCATGGCCGACGGCATCGGCTACGTGAGAATACCCTTCATTCACGACGATATCACGAATGAACTGAAACGTGCCCTGGCGAGCTTTGGGAAAAAGGAATCGCTCAAGGGGCTCATCATCGACATGAGGAGCAATCCCGGCGGGCTCCTGGAGGAATCAATCGCGGTCTGCGACCTCTTCATGAAATCGGGGACCATCGTCGTCTCGAAAGGGAGGGCCGCATTCACCAACAGGGTGTACAAGGCATACGATCAGGGCGATGAGCCTTCGTGCCCCATCGCCATTCTCATCAACGAAGGTACCGCGAGCGCCTCCGAACTGGTGGCCTTTTCACTGCATAACAACCGGAGGGCGGTGCTCGTCGGCACCCGGACCTTCGGGAAGGCGATCATTCAGAGTGTCACGGAATTCAACGACGGCTCGGCGCTGCAGCTGACTATCGCGCGGTACTATTCAAGCGAGGGAGTTACCTTCAACGAGGAGGGCGTCTATCCTGATCTCTATGTACGGCAGGCGCCCTCCGGTGCGGAGGCCGCCGCCAGGGGGAATAATTCACCGGTGACCAAGAAAAATCCTTATGACACCATCCCGGTCGTGGACGTTCCCCCGGGCGACTCCGGAGATGCCGCGGTCTCTATCGCACACTCCATTCTGAAGGAGTGGGTCGGGACTCCCTCGCAAGACTGGCTCAGGCAGCTTGCGGAAAAAGCCTTACGGAAGGAAGGCGGTTATTAGAAAACGCGGTGTGCCGCCTCTGCGTGAAGGGTGTTCGTTGCCCCGCCGTTTTGAATGTCATGAAAATTCCGCAGAGGAGGTTCCACACATGCCGCTCTGGTTCGAGGATTACCTTTTGAAGAATTTCGGCGCCGCGCTCATGGGTTCCGACTTCACCCGGATGATGTTTACGACGTTCGTGGTCCCGAAGACATTCCTCAGTATCAACATGTTTCCCGACAAGCCCGGCGTGGCGCCCGATGCGATTGATTTTATTGCGCCCTTCTGTCCGAGAAAGCGTCTCTTTGTCGTGACCGACGGGTACGCCATCAGGTTCTGCGACCGTATTACCAATGCCTTTGAGAAGCGTTACGGATTTGCGACGCACCTCTGGTCCGGCGCGCTTCCCGAGGTTCCCCTGGAGAGTATTGACGATTGCGTGGCGGAAATGGCCGCGTTCGAGCCCGACCTCATCATGGGAGTGGGGGGCGGCTCGGTGATTGACTCGGCGAAGGTGGCCTGGCTCCGGTATGAGCGGCCCGACATGAAAAAGATCGAGGAGGAGATTAACCCCATATTCCCTCTCGGCTTGAGAAAAAAGGCGCTTCTCGCGGGCGTCCCCACGACAAGCGGCACCGGTTCCGAGTGTTCCCCGACGGCGATGGTAACCGACACGGCGGCGGGAATGAAAATCGCCATCGTCCATGGTGAACTGATACCCGACTTTGCGCTTCTTGACCCCTCGCTCCCCGCCGCGATGCCGCCGGAACTCACGGCCGGTACCGGTCTCGATGTACTTGCCCACGCGGCGGACGCCGTTTTATGTCCCGCGGCGAATGACCTCACCGACGCCATCGCGCTCAGGGCGATTCAGATGATCTTCAAATATCTTCCGAGAGCCTGCCGCGACGGCAGGGACCGGGAGGCCCGCTACAAAATGCACCTCGCCTCCTACATGGCGGGAATAGTCCTGAGCCAGGCCGGTTCGGGGATTACCCACAGTATGGGACATGCCGTGGGTGCCGTCTTCCACATCCATCACGGCATGACCGTGGGCCTCATGCTTCCCTATGAAATCGAGGCATACTCATACGTGTCCGATAAATACATGGAGATCTGCGGGGCACTTGGCGTCAAAGCGCGGGACAACCGCACAAGCCTCCTCAATCTGGTGAAAAAGATTCGGGCGCTGATGAAGGAGGTGGGTGTTCCCGTAAGCATCAAAGGATTTGGTGTGAGTAAAAAGGATTTCGATGCGAAGTTTGAAAAGCTCGTATCACTCACCATGAGCGATCCCGCGAATGTGATTCCCGGCGTGTATCTGTTGACGGCGGATCAGTACCGGACGATTTACCGTCACGCGTACACGGGACGGGATCTCAACCTCGATACGGCACTGTGAGGAGGCAGCATGATGGAAGGATATCACGGAAAATTTCTGAAGGTGGACCTCGGCAGCGGTACTATTTCTGAATTCAATCTCGATCCTGATGATCTCGTGCGCTACATCGGGGGAAGCACGCTGGGTGCAAAACTCATCTATGAGTCACTGGATGCGGGCAGGGACCCTCTCGATCCGGCGAGCCCTCTTGTGTTTTCCGCCGGCCCTCTCACGGGCAGTGTATTCCCCATGGTGAGCCGTTCGGTGGTGTGCGGCATCTCCCCCGCCACGGGCATCTGGGGCGAGGCGACCACGGGCGGGACGTTCCCGGTGCGGCTGAAGGCATCCGGCTTCGACGGAATCATCGTTACGGGTCGTGCATCGAAGCCCGTCTATCTCTATGTGAAAGACGGGAGCGCCGATCTGTACGAGGCGAAGACACTCTGGGGCAAAGATTCCTATGCAACGCAGGAACTCATCCGGAAGCAGCGCCACGATACACACGCAGCCATCTCCTGTATTGGGCCCGCCGGGGAGCAGACGGTGAAATTCGCCTGTATCATGAACGACGGCGGGCGCGCCGCGGGTCGCTGCGGTCTGGGAGCGCTGATGGGATCGAAAAAGCTCAAGGCCGTTGTCTGTTCGGGTAATCGGAAGGTGGCGGTCGCCGACGAAGAGAGAATAAAGGGGCTCGTGAAAAACCTGCGGGCGACGGTGGGAAATCATCTGATGACCGCGCCGTACCGTGAATACGGCACCAATCTCTGGATGGATTTCGGCATGAGGCTGGGCGATGTGCCGGCGAAATATTTTACGAAGAGCGTGTTCCCTTCGAAAAAGATAAGCGGCGGCGCTTTCAGGGAAAAGTATCAGATGCGGAACTACGCCTGCTACGGGTGTCCGATCGGCTGCGGGCGGCTGATTCCCGAGGCCGGCGACGGCATCGGACAGGTTGACGGTCCCGAATACGAGACCACGGCGGCCTTCGGACCGCTCCTCATGAATTTCGATATCGATACCATCGTGAGGGCGAACCATCTGTGCAACCTGCACGGACTGGATACGATTTCAGCGGGAGTGTCCATTGCGTTTGCCATGTATCTCTTCGAGAAGGGGAAGCTCACGAAGGAAAAGGCGGGCATGGAAATCAGGTGGGGCGATGGAAAGGCGATACTGAAACTCATCAACCTCATCATCAGGAAAAAGGGAATAGGAAAGCTCCTCGCCGAAGGAACACGTGAAATGGCCCGTGTCCTCGGTGTCTCCCAGGACGAGGCGGCCCACGTGAAGGGGCTTGAAGTGCCCATGCACGATGCGCGTGCCTTTGTGGGGATGGCGCTCACCTACGCGACGGGACCCCGCGGGGCGTGCCACCTGAAGGGCGATTATTTCACCATTGACACGCCGGCGGACGGCGTGCCGGAGCTTGGCATATTTGCGGGCGACAAAAACCTCTCGCTGGGAAAGGCCGTGAGCGTGGCGCGCTTCCAGTGCTACACCGAACTTTATAATTCCCTCACCCTCTGCAAGTTCGCGCCCTACACGGCATCCCAGATATGCGAGATGCTCTCCGCCGTGGCGGGATGGACGCTGACGCCCCAGGACCTCCTTACCTTCGGTGAGCGCTCCCTCAACCTCAAGAGGGCCATTAATAACCGGCTTGGCATCAGCCGCGGGGACGATACACTTCCCCGGATCGTGACAAAAGCCCTCAGCGAAGGGGCCACTGCCGGGCAGGAACCCGACATGGCACTCATGCTGAAGGATTACTATGACTACATGAAATGGGACTGGGAGACGGGAAAACCCACGAAAGAAAAACTCGTCGCGCTCGGGCTCGAGACACAGGCCCGTGATCTCTGGCACGTCTGAGTAAAAGGTGCCGGGCGCATGGTATTCACAGATATCCGGGAGTCCGTCCATGACAGCCGCATATACGGTGACTCATAAATGTCTCGCGTGCATGTTTCTTGTCGCGTGCATGTTCCTTTCGCCCGCATGGGCAGAGGAAGAGGTATGGACGAAACTGGATGAGGGGCTGCACCTTGGGAAATTTTCCTCACCCGTCATCGCCGGTGCGGGTGAGGATTCCATCGTCGTTCTTAAAATCGACCCCCGTTATTACGGACCCCGGCTCCTTTCCGCATCGGAGCATGGAAAGAAGAGCAGGGCCATGGACCAGTGGTGCCGCGAGTTCGGTCTCGTGGCGGCCATCAATGCCAGTATGTACGCCGCGGACCACCTCACCAGTACGGGGTATATGCGGAACGGAAACCACGTGAACAACGGCTTTGTGAATCCCCGATTCGGGGCATTCCTGGTCTTCAACCCTAAAAAACCCTCGCTCCCGCTCGTGCAGATTATCGATCGTCACCATCAGGACTGGGAAACCATCATCGGGGAGTACGACACGGTTGTTCAGAACTACCGGCTGATCACATTCACGGGGCAGAATTCCTGGCATAAGAAAGAGAACGAAAGAATCTCCAGCCACGCGGCAGTCGGCATTGACCGTACCGGAAGCGTTCTTTTCATCCTCAGCTCGCTGCCCTGTGGAACCCATGAATTCGGGGAAGCGCTGCGGAGGCTCCCCCTCAATCTTGTAAACGCCATGTATGTGGAGGGAGGTTCGGAGGCATCGCTCTACCTGAATCACGGAGGCAGGCAACAGAGTTGGGCCGATGCCTGGCAACTGGTCTTTGCCGGCTCCGAAAGCGGCCGGAACGACCGGCTTATACCGAACGTCATCGGAGTGAAAAAAAAGGACTGAATCCCTTTCTTCGCCGTGAGTATTCGCGTCTTTTCCCTGTGCCATGTTTCCCCCGGTTTACACAAGGATGCGGCCTTCCCTTGACAACTGCCTTTGCAGTAAACACTATACGTTGTAGAAATGATGCTTCCTGCAGCACGGCGTTGTGAGGGAGTTTAATTTCCCGGAAGCGCATACGGGTGAGCCCTCATGGAGGTGCGAGAGGGCGATGTCGTCTGAGAAATAAAGGTTGTATTGTGATGGTAGACTGATACAATAACCATCGTAATGAAATGACACCATGAGCTGACGCGCAGATGATTTGCCGGGGTGCCGCGAAGCTCCACACATTCATGAAAGGAAACCACCATGCTGGAACTTTCCGACAAAGCAAGACAGATACTTTCACAATTTCTCGCCGATAAGGGTGAACACCCGTCAGTCCGCATATTTCTTTCCGAGGGCGGGTGATCGGGACCTTCACTTATGATGGTTCTGGATGAACCTGACGACAATGATGAAATCATCGAGAATGACGGTATCCGGTTTGTGATTGAGAAAAACCTGCTCGAGGACGCGAAGCCCATTTCCGTGGACTACGCATCCTCCGTTGGACGTACGGGGTTCACGATCAAATCGAACCTGAAATCCACCGCAGCCTGCGGTTCCACGTGCTCCTGTTAATCAGCGTTTCGGCGATACGGATCGCGTGATACTGTAATCCGGCACCGGATTGAGGCGTGCCGGTGTGTCTTTCATTTCCGGATGGTGCACCGCCATGAAGTGCCTCACGGCATGCACCCTGGATTGTCCTGATAGCTGTTCCATTATTGTGAGTCTCAACGGGTCCGGCACTGTACGGCTCCAGGGAAATCCCTGCGGGGTGCCATAAGCGCGGTGCAACCGGCTCAATGAAGGAATTCACATGACGGGCAATCCCGGAAGCACCACCGCACTGCAGCTGAGGGTGTACGGACCCTCCCTGACGGGGAGAATTCATATCAACGGATTTAACCTTTCCACGGGCAGGGTCTATCCAATCTATTCCCCGAAAACGAAGAGAAAGATACTTGCGCACACGGCGCGTGCGGGGCTCACGATGCACACTGAAAGAGAGGAACTCGGGAAGTAATGAATATAGTTGTCCTCGACGGGCACACCATGAATCCCGGCGATCTGAGCTGGGAGAGACTGAAAAAAACGGGGAAATGCCGGATTTACCCCCGCACCGCTCCGGAAGAGGTGGTGCGGCGCGCCCGTCACGCAGACATTCTCCTCACCAACAAGGTCGTCGTGCCGGGCAGCGCCATTGCAGAGCTTCCGCGACTGAAATACATCGGCGTCCTCGCCACGGGGTACAATATCGTTGATGTCGAAGCGGCAAAGGAGCGGGGAATTCCCGTCACGAACGTGCCTGCCTACGGGACCGCCGCCGTCGCCCAGATGACCTTTGCCCACATCCTCAACCTTACCACTCATGTTGCCTATCATGCCCAATCGGTGCGCGAAGGGACCTGGAGCCGTTCGAAGGATTTCTGCTTCTGGGAGTATCCCCTCGTTGAACTGGCCGGCCTCACCCTCGGCATTATCGGCTTCGGCCGCATCGGGAGGGCCGTGGGAGAGATTGCCCGGTCATTCGGAATGACGGTGGTGGTCAATAACGGCAGAAGGACGCCCGTGCGTTCCCGGGGGCTCAGGCATGTCACGCTTCTGCGGCTCTTCCGGGAAAGCGATATCGTGACTCTTCACTGCCCGCTCACGGAAAAAACGAGGGGCATCATCAACAAAAAAAGCCTTTCTCTGATGAAGCCGTCCGCATTTCTTATCAACACAAGCCGTGGCGCCCTCGTTGACGAAAAGGCGCTTGCGGCGGCGCTGAAAGCCGGCACCATCGCCGGTGCCGGCCTGGATGTGATGAGTGAGGAGCCGCCGCGCCGGGGGAATCCCCTCTTCAGGGTGAAGAACTGTTTTGTAACGCCGCACATTGCCTGGGCGACGGCAGCCGCCAGAATCCGCCTGATGGATACAGTGGTCGATAACATCGAGGCGTTTCTCCGTGAAGAGCCTTTGCACGTGGTGAATGGGATCGACTACAAGAAGTGAACGCGAGGCGTTGCCCCGTCAACATTGCCGGTATCGGGCATGCCTTTCTTCATAGGTATATTGTTTTCATGCCGGAGCGTATCAGGAGGCAGCGATGATTTCACGAATTGATCACGTATCGATTGCGGTGCGGGAGAACGACTATGAGAGGGCGGTTCATTTCTTCCGGGATGTTCTCGGGGCCATACCGGGAGTCGGCCTCGACGATGAACGATTGAAATTTTTCTGGCACATCTATTCGCTCGGTGATTTATCGCGGCTGGAGATTATGAAGCCGACATCCGGGGGGAGTTTTCTTGACGGATTTCTCAGGGATACGCCGGGCGGCGTCCATCACCTCACACTGGAAACCCCCAATATCGAGAAGGCAAAGATACTACTCGATGAGCACAAAATTCCCTGGTTTGGATTTCACGATCTGGGCGAACTGTGGAAGGAACTTTTTATTCACCCGAAACACGCCTTCGGGGTGCTCATCCAGATCGCCCAGTTCACGCCCGACGACTGGCTGAGCCAGTCCGTGAAGCTTCCGGGAGACAAAAAATTTAAGGTGACCAGAACGAAGGGGGGCTGCGTGCTTGCCATCAGGCACCCCGGCGGCGGAAAAGCACACATTGCGATTTCAAAAGAAGAGGCACAAGGGCTGATGGAGGAATTGAGAAAGGTGTAACACGCCGGCCGTGGCGATCACTTCATCCTGAGCAATGCGGCGGCTTCCTCCATGGCGTTCTCCCGCGTAAGCTCAACCAGTGATCGTGGAGATTCCTGGAACTTTTCCAGCGCATTGAAGAACCGGTCGAGCACGTCGCCGCTGTAAGTCGGAATCAGGAAAAGATGCGTATGGGGAATTCTTCTGCCCCGGGCATAGAGAAACACGAAATCCGGACGAAGTGTATCCATCATTCTCCCCGCGATCATCTGTGCCATTCTGAAGAGGCTTGCGTTTTCTTCATCCGTCAATTCGTGCCACCAGGGAACATGCCGCTTTGAAATGACAAGACAATGTCCCTTTGTATAGGGATGGATATCCAGAATACACATGGACAGCTCATCTTCGGCGATTTTGTAGGCCGGCGAGCTTCCCTGGACGATTTCGCAAAACACGCACTTCTTTTCCGCTTCTGTAGTCATGCTCTTTCTCCGCAGGTAGAGTAGTGACGGTTCCCGTATGCCGGTATTCCCGTCGCATCACATCCGGCATGGAATGGTTCCTCTGCGCTGATAACACCATGATTGAAGGCGGAGTGTCAAGCTATGTGTGCGAGGCGGAAAAACTTGTTGAGATAGTGACGAATATACTGATAATGGAGTAACCAAGGGGACTCTGTAATGTCGAAAATCAGTATGCATCGTACCGGGAATGAGTGGGAACAGACATTCAATGCCCTGCCCGACCTGATTGCGATTATAGGCATGGATCATCGCATCATCAGGGTCAACAAGGCCATGGCAGAGCGGCTGGGAATGTCTCCCGGGAAATGCATCGGGCAGCCATGCTATCGTCTTATGCACGGAATGGATACGATGCCCGACCTCTGTCCTCACGCCCGGCTGCTGAAGGATTCATCCACGCATACCTCCGAGATTCACGACGACCATCTGAACGGTGATTTTTTCGTCACCGCATCACCGCTCTTCGATGAAAAGGGTACAATGACTGGCTGCGTGCACGTGATGCGGGACGTCACCGAACGGAGGCGGGTGGAGCGTGCTTTGCGTCATAGTGAGCAGCAGTTGAGAAACATCGTGGAACACAGCACGAACGCCTTCTATTCACATACGCCGGACCATATGCTCACCTATATGAGCCCCCGGATCAGGCAGCTTCTCGGGTATGAACCGGATGAAGTCATGATCAAGTGGACCGGACTCGCATCGGATGATCCGATCAACCAGGAAGGCTTCCAACTGACACAGAAAGCGATTGATACGGGACAGCGTCAGCCGCCCTACCGGCTCGAGCTTCTGAAAAAGGATGGTGAGAAGGTATGGGTGGAGGTGAATGAAAGCCCTGTGGTGAAAGACGGGAAGACCACTGCCGTTGTCGGATCGCTGACGGACATTACCGGGCACGCCCATGCACAAAAGGCGTTACGGGATTCCGAGCAGCGTTTCCAGACGATTCTGGATTCCCTCAATGACGCCATCACCATACATGACCTGGCGACAGGCGCAATATTATATGTGAATGAACGTGTATGCGAATTATCCGGCTACACGCGTGAGGACGCCGCGCGACTCAATGTCGCTGCATTGAGTTCGGGCGAGCATCCTTATACGGCACGAGAAGCGCTCAAATGGCTGAGGAAAGCCGCGGAAGGAAAGCCGCAGATTGTTGAATGGCACGTAAAAGATAAAAACGGCCGCCTCTTCTGGGTGGAAGTCAACATGCGGCGGGCGCTCATCGGCGGGCAGGATTGCATCATAGTTGCCGCGCGCGACATCACGGACCGCAGGGGAATCGAGAATGCCCTGAAGGAAAATGAGAGGCGCCTCCGTCTGATTACCAACAACATGCTCGATCTGATTACCGTGGCGGGATTGAATATGAATGTTGAATATATCAGCCCGTCGCACAAACAGGTGCTCGGATATGAACCGGAAGAACTGGTGAAACAGTGGAGTATCGAATTCATCCATCCGGATGACCGTGAAAAAGTAATGCAGTCGATCCGGGGAATACTTGCGGTGGGGAAACATGAGGCGATGGAATTCCGTTTCCGCCATGCCGATGGACATTTCCTGTGGCTGGAGACGGTGGGGAGTATGATTCTTGACGACAAGGGGGAAAAGATCGGTATCGTCTTCAGCAGCCGGGATATTACGGAACGCATGCGGTCGTCCCAGGCGCTCCGTGACAGCGAGGGAAAATACCGAGAGATACTCGATAGCATTGACGACGGATATTACGAGGTGGACCTGGCCGGACGTTTTAACTTTTTCAACGATGTGCTGCCGAGGTTCCTTGGATACCCGCGCGAAGAGCTTATGACCACAAACTTCAAGACGGCGATGGATGAGGAAAACGTTAAAAAAGTATTTGAGGTCTTCCATCAAGTGTACCTGACGGGGGTACCTTCACGGCTCGTGGAATTTGAAAGCAAAAGAAAAGATGGTTCGAGAGCCTATGTGGAATCTTCCGTTTTTCTGATCAGGAATGTCGAGGGTACACCTGTCGGGTTCCGCGGTGTCGTCAGGGACATTACGGAGCGCAAGCAATTCCAGGACAGGCTTCAGACCATGGCGATAACCGACCAGCTCACAGGCCTCTTTAATCGCCGGGGGTTTATCACCCTTACCGAACAACAGCTGAAGGCCGCCGACAGGAGCAGAAAAAAAGTCTTGATTGCGTTTATCGATCTGGACGGCATGAAGCATATCAATGATGTGTGGGGGCATGAAGAGGGAGACAAGGCTCTCATTACCGCCGCAACGCTTCTCAAACAGGCATTCCGTGAATCGGACATCATTGCACGCGTGGGAGGGGATGAATTTGCCGTGCTTGCCCCGGACGTCGCGGACACGATGCAGGATGTGTTCATCAGCCGTCTCCGACAGCAGACGGATGCTCACAACCTCGGGGAAGATCGGGCTTACAGACTTACCATGAGCGTCGGCAGCACCTTCTACGACCCGAACGACCCCTGTTCGCTCGATGAACTCATGTCCCGGGCGGACAGGCTGATGTATGAAGATAAACGCCGCAACGTCACGTAAAGTATGGTGATGTCGCGTATACCGCATTTCCGCCGGTTCGCCCGTAATTGAGAATGGAACTGCCGTTTTTTCCGCGGGGAATTCCATGAGCCCATATGTCATAAT
>JAPLJO010000174.1 GCA_026388515.1 Deltaproteobacteria bacterium
AAGGGCATCGAAGACCTGAAGGGAAAGACCGGGAAGTAAGTAAAGGAAATCGAGGAAAAGCAGGCGCTTCTCGCGGGCCTCGGTGATGCGCTCACGGCGGAGCGGCATACACTCACCACTGAGACGGCCCGCCGCGAAGAACTCACGGGACGTGAAGAGGGCCTCTCCCGCGAACTGGAAGAATTGAAGCGCGGGCTCGCTTCAATCATCGGGGCGATTGACGAGATGAAAGAAAGCGTGCGCATCAAATCGTCACGTCTCGCCTCACTTGAAGAACTGGAAGAACGACACGAATGGTGCAACGAGGGCACCCGGAGCATTCTCAGGGCGGCACACGAGCGGGTCGTACCCACCTGCGAAATTCATGGTCTTGTGGCTGACTACATCTCTGTTCCGAAAGAGTACGAACACGCCGTGGAAGCCGCCCTGGGAGAAAAACTCCAGTACGTCATCGTGGAAAGCCAGCAGGACGGCGTGCAGGCTATTGATTTCCTGAAGCACCGCGCCTCGGGGAGGAGCAGCTTCATTCCCCTGGACTTCAAGATAAAGTCTCCCGACTGCCGCCATCCCGAACACCTCAGAGATGCCGTGCGCCTCGCCGACCACGTCACGGTGACGAAACAGGAATTTTCAGGCATCATCAACTATCTCCTGCAGGACGTCCTGGTGATTTCCGATCTTCCGACGGCAATGAATCTCTGGAAGATGAACGGTTTCACCGGCACGTACGTCACGCCCGAGGGAGATATCATCACCCCGGGCGGTGAACTTGCCGGCGGGAGCGACACCAACGGCGACGGATCGCTTCTCAGAAACAAGCGGGAAATCATCGATCTCAGGAAGGAAGTGAACGAGCGCACGTCGCTCCTCGCGAACAAAACCGGCGAGATGCAGAAGCTGGAGGCGGCCATCATCACCGCGACGGATCGCCTCGCGGGGACCCGGTCGGAAATCCACACCACGGAGCTCGCCATCAACGGCACGCGAAAGGATATCGAGCGTCTGGAAGGTGAAAGCCGGTGGGCCGGCCAGGGTCTCAATGTGTCCCTTTTCAACAGGGAGAACCTCTCCTCCGATGAAAAAGAGGCGCTGGAACGCATCAGCGGGATTGAGCAGGAACTGGCCTTGCTCAATGCGACGATGGTGGAGACGAACCGGCGAATCGAGGCCCTCACCGCCGAGTGGACAAAGGCAAAGCAGGACCTCTCCCTCCGGGAGCGGGAACTCGTAGAGTACAAGATAGAGTTCGCTTCCCTCGATGAAAAAACGCACGCCGCCGCGACCACGGTGACGCGACTCGAAACAGCCCTCGGCGAAATTGAGGAAACCATTGCCGCCAGCCGCCGGGACAGCGAAACCTGCGACGCGAAAATCGCCGAAATTACACTCGCCATCGAGGAAGACGAGCGTAGCCTCACCGCCCACTATGCCGGACTCGACAAGGCGGAGAGCGCCCTCGCCGCGGAAAAGGAAGTTCTCACGGGCAACGAACAGGTCCTGCGTGAGCGCGAGGCGGACACCCAGAAGGAACGGAAGGCCTGCGACGCGGTGGTACGCCAGCTGAATGAAGTGAACCTGGAAATCCGCGAGACGGAAGTCAAGACCGAATCGCTGAGAGGCGGCATACGCGAATCCCTCTACGTGGAACTCGTGGAACTCCTCCCCCTCTTCGAGCGTCTCGACGACAAGGCAACTGAGGAAATAAGGGCAAAACTCGAGGAGTACGAACAGAAGATTGCGGAATTCGGGGAAGTGAATCTCCTCGCACTCGGCGAGCATGAAGAGCTGAAAAACCGCTACGAATTTCTCTCGACCCAGGTGCGCGACCTTACCATGTCCATTGACACGCTCCAGAAGACGATTACGAAAATCAACCAGATTTCGAGAACGCGCTTCGCCGAAACCTTCGAATCCGTGAACAACCACTTCAGGGAAGTGTTCCCGCGGCTCTTCCCCGGCGGCAAAGGGCATCTCATCCTCACCGACGAATCGGACCTCCTTGAGACGGGCGTGGATATCGAAATCCAGATACCCGGCAAGCGGCGCCAGAACCTCTCGCTCCTCTCGGGCGGCGAGAAGGCCCTCTCGGCGGTGGCGCTCATCTTCGCAATACTCCTGCACCGGCCGACCCCCTTCCTCGTCCTCGACGAGGCCGACGCGCCCCTGGACGATGCGAACACGGCACTTTTCCGGCAGCTCGTGCGCGACGTCGCGCAGAATTCACAGGTCATCCTGATCACCCACAACAAGCACACCATGGAAGTGGCCGATAACCTCATCGGCGTCACCATGGAGAAAAAAGGCATCTCCTCCATCGTCTCGGTAAACCTTAACTGAATCCTGACGGGCCGACACACAGGTCGGCCCCCTGCTTTTTCAAATCACCGCGCAAGATTGCGTCCCTTAACGTCGTTCCCGTGCAGGCGTGAATCAAGTCCGCAGGGGCACATCCATGTATGCGCCCGTTGGTTCACCTCCCATCCGGAAAAATATTCGTCGCTTTACATCTCCCCGTAAAAATTGTAAGAACCAGAACCCTGAAAACTAATGCGGATGCGGATACCATGGCAGATAACAAATCCGGCGGCTTTTTCCAGCGACTGAAACAAGGCCTCGCCAAAACACGAAAAAGCTTCGTCCAGAATATCGAGCAGCTCTTCACGGGCAAGGCCATCTCCCCGGAGACCTTCGATGACCTCGAGGAAATCCTCATCGGCGCCGACCTCGGGCCGGCATTCACCCAGGAACTCATTGAGGAAATGAAAGGCCGGGCGAAGCGCCACGAACTCGCCGTCGCGGACACGCTCAAACAACTCCTCAAAGACAGTATGAATAAAATCCTCCAGGCCTGCGAAGTGCCCCTCATTATTCCGAAAGACCAGGTCTTCACCATCATGGTCGTGGGCGTGAACGGCACGGGCAAGACTACCACCATCGGCAAGCTTGCCTCGTACTACAAAAGCCAGGGACGGTCGGTGCTCATCGCCGCCGCCGACACCTTCAGAGCCGCCGCCATCGAGCAGCTTGAAATCTGGAGCAGGCGCGTGGACGTCCCCATCATCAAGCAGAAAATGGGCGCCGATCCCTCGGCCGTCGTCTTCGACGCCATCCGGTCGGCAAAGGCACGGGAGACCAACGTCGTCATCATCGATACGGCGGGCAGGCTTCATACCAAGACGAACCTCATGGAGGAACTCAAGAAGGTGCGGCGCATCATGGGCCGCGAACTCCCCGGCGCCCCCCACGAAACGCTCCTCGTCCTCGACGCCACCACGGGGCAGAACGCCCTTGTCCAGGCAAAGATATTCAACCGGGAAATCGGCGTCACGGGCCTCGCCCTCACCAAGCTCGATGGCACCTCCAAGGGTGGCATCATCGTCAGGATCGCCAAGGAATTCCAGATTCCCATAAGGTACATCGGCGTGGGTGAGCACCTGGACGACCTGAAACCCTTCATAAGCAGAGAATTCGTGGACGCGCTCTTCGAATAACAGGAGCAGGCTATGGGAAGGCTCTTCGCCATCGGCGACGTGCACGGCTGCCTCTTTCAGCTTGAAAAGCTCTTCATGCGCGCCGGCATCAACCTGAAGCAAGACACCATTGTTTTCATCGGTGACTACATCGACAGGGGCCCCGATTCAAAGGGCGTTGTGGACTTCATCCTCGAACTGAAAGAGAAATCGGACCGCATCATCTGCCTTCTGGGAAACCACGAGCGGATGCTCATGGACTATCTCTCGGATGGGATCTACGCGGATATGTATCTGTCCAACGGCGGCGACACGACTCTGCGCTCCTACGGGGCAACGCGCGGGCCCCAACGATATGAGGTGAACCTCCCTGAAGACCACCGCGACTTTTACGATTCGCTCCTCTCCCTGTACGAAACGGAGGAATACCTCTTCGTCCACGCCGGCTTCAGGCCGGGCATACCCCTCGCGGAGCAGGACCCCGAGGACTTAATCTGGATACGCCATGAATTCATCATGTCCCGGTACGATTTCGGCAAGACCGTCGTCTTCGGACATACGCCGCTCAACAGGGTTCACATTGACGATTTCAAAATCGGCATCGATACCGGCGCCGTCTACGGCGGACTGCTCACCTGCATCGAGCTCCCCTCGATGACGATACACCAGGTGTAACGGCAACAATCCCCAGGGGGTATGTAAAGGCCAACTAATTTTAAAGGTCCATGGCGACATCGAAGCAGTACACACCCCCAGCCCCTCTCATAGAGGGGAGTCTAAAAGATCAAGTCCCTTGAGAGATAATACAGGGGTGTGTTAGAAATACCTTTATATTTCCAATGCGCATTGCCGCATTGGCGGTCCCCTCGTGAGAGGGGGATACAGGGGTGTGTAATGAAACTCCTTGAATGCGTCCCGAATTTCAGTGAGGGTAAGAATAAAGAAGTCGTCGAGCGCATCGCCGCGGCGGCCGCATCCGTCGAAGGCGTGCGCCTCCTCGACCGGTCAATGGACCCGGACCACCACCGGAGCGTCATCACCTTTATCGGTCCGCCCGAGGCCGTTCTCGCCGGCGCCATGAATGCCTGCGGAACCGCCCTCTCCCTCATCGACATGAAAACCCATATCGGCTGCCATCCCCGGATCGGCGCCGTGGACGTGGTTCCCTTCGTGGCGCTCAAAGGCACCGACATGGCAGATGCCGTATCTATCGCCCACCGCTTCGGACGCCTCTTCGCCGAAACACACAATGTCCCCGTCTACTTCTACGGCGAGGCGGCCCTCCTGCCGGAAAGGCGCGATCTACCGGCACTCCGCAGAGGCGGCTATGAATGCCTCGAAGAGCGCCTCGGTGAAGCCTGCTGGGCGCCTGATGCCGGTCCTTCCTGTTTCAACGAACGGTGCGGCGCCACGGCGGTGGGAGCGCGAAAGATTCTCGTTGCCTTCAACGTCAATCTCAAAACCGGCAACCTCAAGGCAGCGAAAGAGATCGCCTCACGGATACGGGAGGCGGGCGGCGGGCTCAGGGACCTTCGTGCTATCGGCGTCCCCCTTGCCTCACGGGGCATCGTCCAGGTCTCCATGAACCTCGTTGATTACGAAGTAACATCGATGAAGGCCGCCTTCGACGCTGTTTCAGAAGAAGCCTCACGGCGGGGAATTGCAATACTCGAATCCGAACTCATCGGCCTCATCCCCAAAGCCGCCCTCAAGGACACCACGCCGGAATATCTGAAGCTCGCCGGTTTCGGCCCTGCAAAAATCCTGGAAAATCATTTGTAAGATTATTCACGCGAATATGGAAATCCAGTCAAATCCCTCAACCCCGTTGACTCGTTTTACAAATAATGATACACGTTCCCCTCTTTGAAAGACCTCGTGCCCCCGTAGCTCAGGCGGATAGAGCAACGGATTCCTAATCCGTGTGCCGCGTGTTCGAGTCACGCCGGGGGCACCATTAAAATCAATGGGTTACAAACCACAAAGACGGTCTGTGACCCTATTTTTTTGTGATTGTGATAATTTTGTGATAACCGGCGGCTTCAGGGAATCCATAACCTCAATTCCTGCCCTCAAACTTTCCGAACAGTGATGAGCATACCGCGTAACCATTGACGTGTTTTTCCATCTGCCAAGCTTTTGGACGGTAAATAAATCTACACCATTCTGAATAAGTCTTGTCGCAAAGGTATGTCGCAGATCATGGAAACGAAGTTTGTTAATGCCAGCCTTTTTCTCTGCCAGATGGAAAGCTCTGATGAGAACGCTTGAACCGATTCTGTTGCCGAGATGGTTAACAAAGACCCGTTTGTCGGTATCTAAGACGCAGGGCACTTTCTCCGCAAGCACATCAAATGCTGTTGCATTTAGCGGCAGAGTATCTACGGACCTGTTCTTTTGTTCCGTGATGATTAAGGTTTTTCTTGTGAAATCGATCTGAGACCATTTAAGGTCCATGATTTCCCCTTGACGAAGCCCGGTATGAATTGCAAAAGTGATGATCTCCCGCAACCATAATGGTGATGCCACCAGTAATTTTTGCTCTTCATCCAGACTTAAC
The DNA here is from genome assembly GCA_026388515.1 of Deltaproteobacteria bacterium. GTDB lineage: Bacteria > Desulfobacterota > Syntrophia > Syntrophales > UBA2210 > JAPLJO01. Next base: position 6,031 of record JAPLJO010000174.1, read on the forward strand.
CAGCGCTCGACCTTGTTATTCACGCGCTCTTTTCTGACCCGCATAACGGGATTATCCTTCACCCATTCCCATTCCTTCATGGCCAGATTAAAAGCGTGCCCCATCAACGTTAGCTCGTAATTGATCGTTCTGGGTGAAACTCCGTCCGCTCTTCGTCTTAACTTATATTCAGAAATCATATTTGGAGCGATTTGAGTTAAGAGGCTATCTCCGAAAAAACTCCTTAGATGCTTTTCCAGCCCCTTATCCCTTAAATGAGATGATGGTGCTTTACAGATCGCGGAGTATTCCTTCATATAGCGGTCCATGAGCTCGTTAAAGGTTTTATCTTCACCTTCCAGATGCGGAAACCATTTGCCCTCTGCAATTTCCCCTTTCAATTTGTCAAAGATCCTTATGGCCAGCTTTTTGTTTTCCGTCTCTGTTGACCGCCGAAGTTGCTCGCCATGATGGGTAAAACCCATCCACCAGACCGATCCTCTTTTATATAGACCCATTGTTTATCTCCTTCCTGGGTCCCTTGATCCGGTCTGATTTCCCGTGGTCAGGATTATAGACTTCATCCTTGCTTTGGTCAATTGCCTTCCTGATCATTTTATCAATAGGGGTATTGCCCTTGTCTGATTGCTTGTCCTTTATGGTTCTTGATTTAATAATTCCGTCACGAGCATTGATTCTTTTCTTTTCCATCCAGGAGTCTATTTCCTGTTTCTTGAATCGAATAAGTTTACCGACACGATAATGTGGAATGTCATCGATCATCGCATAGAGGGTCTTTATTTTAACCTTCAGGTAGTTGGACAGGTCCTCAATGTCCCAAAAACTATTATCACTACTCTGATTCTCTGCCATAATCTTACCTTGCTGCGGTTTAATCTCTACCACTTCTACGCGACTTACATTCGATGTTCCGGACAGTTTGCAGCGTCGGCTGTTCGGTGAGGAAGCACGGCCAGCGGAAGCGAAGAATCCTGCCGAGGCGGAGATAATGAACACCTTCCCGGAGGTGACCTTTTTTCAACCAGCCGAAGACCGTTGACCGTGATACCTGGAAGCGCTGTGCGAATTGCTCCACCGTCAGGAGTTCGTTTTCAGAATGGGCTGTCATCGTGTTTCCTCCATTCTTCAAGGGCTTCATGTGCCAGACGCTCTATCTCGTCCTGGGACCTTCCACCTTCTTCCTTCAATGCGTGCAACTTTTCATCATAGCATTCCCGCTCTTCGGGAGAGCTGAATGCAGGCCGACCCTGTACCTGTGCAGACTCTCTACCACTCTCTACCTCTCTCAAAACATTCTGACCTTGTTCAGCTTTTTCAGGTAGAGAGTGGGTAGGCTTTGAGGACTCTCCAGCAGTATGTCCGTATTGCTTCAGGATCATGGCATATTCATCAGAGGTGATCTTGATTTCCGAATAGCCATGAACAATCCTGTTGTGGAAGCTCATTTTCTTCAGACGCTTGCCGATCCATTGCGGGGATACATGCCGGTCTTCAGGTCTGCCCTCGTTGAACCTGGTGCGTATATCATTGGTCTTGATGCTCCATTCCACGAAGCGCTCAAACCCGTTCTCATCAGTAATTTCCTTGATAATGGCAACCAGGCGACCTTCGAGGGTGTCTTTTCTGTATTCATCCTTTTCGCCGGCAATGGCCAGGATCGAATCTTCCAGTATCTGATAATCGACAGGAAGAAGGCTGTTTATAAAGAACATCGGCTTTGTGATGTCCCACAGCCTGCCGGATATGCCTTCGATTGGCTCCATGTCGGCAAATGGAGTGAAGAGATGTTTTGCCCTCCAGGCGGTCAGCCGCTCCTTCAGCTCCAGGGCCATTTGAGGACGTGGGTTTTCGTAATTGCCGGGACGGTTCGGCATGATGATCGGCAGGCAGCGGGTTTCAAGTATATATTGCAACGGTTCATTGCAGGAAATGATCGTAGGACCGTAGATGTCGTAATACACCGTATCATTGAAGGGGCCTTGATCCGGGTATTGAACTCGGGAGCACTTGGCACCTTTTTCTACCCGCAAGAGCAGGATGTCTTCACAACCGCCACGTTCAGCTTTCTTGGATATATCCCGAATATCAAAGAACAGTGTCCCGTGGAGGTTTTGGCTATAGCGGAAGATCGTGGCTTCCCGCAGTTCAATGAGATGGATGCCGCGGAAGACTACATAGGTGAGGGACTTGCCGGTTCTGCTTTTGCCCCGTTCCGGGACGGCATTGAAGAGAATATAGGCGCAGTAGTCGATACCGGGGTGATCGTGCAGATAGGTGAGGAATACATAGTGGGCAACAATGGCCCACTGTTCGTCGTCCAGGGCGGAGAATCGTTTCAGGTAGGAGAGTAGATCGTCATAGAGTGCAGTGTCTTCCTGGGCGAAGTAACGTACGACTTCCGCCGCACGCGGACTGGTGAATTGAAAGTGCTTCTCCTCAGGAATGGAGAAGCTTTCTGTTTCTGTGATGTACTCCTGGGCAAGTACAAGTTCTCCATCCTTGATAATCGCATAGACCAGTTGCCCGATATCGTTTCTACATACATCCACTAATCCGGGGAAGTAGGCCGAAAGTGATGAGTCGATGAAGGAGTCCATTATCGGTCACCTCCATCCGAAAGTGTCCCGCGCTGGATGGCTTTCTTGATGCAGGCGGTTTCAAAGTCTCTGGCGTTGTTGCGCTTGGTTAAGCGTCTTTGCAGTTCATGCAGGGCATCAGCTCGGTTTGTTATTCCCAGGAGTGCCGCAAAGGAGGAGAGACAACCGTCGATATGGGAAAGGTGCCATTCCGGCGATACGGCTCCCGCTGACCTGTACTCGCGTTTTACCTCGTTGTCAGGGGCATGTTCCTTGAAACAGTCCTGAACGGCACACCAGAAAGGATGAATTGTTTTCCGCTCGGCTTTTTCATTATTCGAAAGGCGCAGAGAGAACCATTTCGATGTGAGATAAAGCCACACTCCGGCTTGTTTCTCTTTCAGATCGTCAAGGGAGTTGATGCCGAACTGTTTGAGCGCAGGGCGGCGCACTTGAAATTCTATCCGCCAGATATCTTCCGTTGATTCACGCTGCCATAGGTCCAGGAACCAGAGCTTTATCCCATCCTTTTTGACTTCCACGCCTTTGTTGTACATGCGAAGCTGGAGAGGAGACTTTGCATCTCCCACATAATAGGTTTGCAGTTCATTCTTATCCAGGAAGAGTTTGCCTTTGTCGTTGCGGGTGACTTTGTGAGAAAGTAGGAATTTATACGAGAGGCCGCCGGGAACCCAGAAATCTGCGCATAGATCGACACGGCTGACCTGGACAAACTGGATTTTGCCGCCGCCAATTGTCTTCAGGTCTTCGGTGATCCAGGATACAGCGGTTTCAATGCCATTGAGCCACAGTGTCTTGGCACTGATGGAGAGATAGACGTTTGGGGATGATCCAGGCCGCGCAGCTTTGCCGATATAGAGGTTGTACGCTTCAAACTGGAGATGGAAGCGGTAGTTTTCACCCTTGCCGCCTGGTTTGAAGATACAGATTCTCCCCGACGGTAGATGAATACGCAGACCACCCTCTTTCCTGGCCTGCTGTTTCCTTTTGTCGAGAGAGCGCAAGCGACGTTTCCAGTCTGATCCCCATACGACATATACACCGAGATCAAGGGAATCAATGCCGCACATGAGAAACTGGAATTCTTCAACGTGTGGGGTTGAAGCATGATGTGTTACAGATTCCATCATGCCCAGAGACTCGCCCGACGCCCCGTCCGAGTCTCTGGGCGGAATGGGACGTAATTCGTCATCTTGAAATATAATCACCACAGACTACCTCCTTTAAGAAGTGGCCTGCGGCTTGCTTATGACCTTAGAAGTTTAATTTTAGATATTTTGATTTTAATGAGGGGGTAGTTTGTATGATTTTTAGTTTATGTTGGCACCCATCTCAACCGTAATATTTTATTTTAAGTTTTTTAATGGCTATCTTTTTAGCCTTCTAGCCGTCAACTTGGGTGCATTATTTAATTTTATTTTTTTTAGTCCCCTTTAATTTAGTTTATTTGTATAAGGTCCTCCAAGCTGCAGACTAGAAAAATATTACCTCTCACAGCGCTTAAACAATTTAAGCGCCTTCAGGTGCGACCAAAATAAATCAATCTGATAATTGTGTCAAGCAGTATTTGAGGCAAATCAGCTCGATATTTTGACAGGTTATCTCCGGTTGACTCTAATGAATTTATTTGTACTCGGCTGAACTTCGATGAACTGAATATTTTTTTGCTCTTTGAATGTTATGGTTAAATCTCGAAAGGGTTATCGACACGTTAACCCATTAACTCCATTTCCGTGGCGTTCTTCCTGAAGTCGTTAGGCTGATAAATTACCATGATGTAGTAGATTTCAAATGTTAATTGTGATAAAAGTATTCAAGACATAAAACAGTTAAATAAGTTCCATCCCGTATAACCATGCTGGAGGGAAACATGACCTGGCTGATCAATACCCCATTTCTTGTTAAAGAATGGGGTATTTTTTAATGCAGATTCAGACTGTCGCAGCGGATTTTATGCCGATCCATATAAGACACCACGTTATAAACATAGTTCATACGTAAGTAGCAGATGCAACATCATTTATTGCCGATGTATCGTAATTTCCATCGGCGTCTTATACGGCAAATATTGCGGGGTTTTGGTTTTTATACCGATCCATATAAACATTGTGTGTGAAAAATTAAATGAAATTACGGAGTGAAAAATGATATATAAAGATTATCATCGTAACCATGTAGTTCTTCCTGGGCGTGAGGATGCCTTGGAAACGTTTCTTAACCAAGATTATAAAGGTATGAGGCATAAGTGGAAAAATGGTAAAAGTTCTCATAGCGAAGACGCACTAACCTGGTCTTGTTTCGATATCTTGTCTAACATACCTCTGTCAAAAAAAATAACAGCCTTAGATGAAATATTTGAAGATGCCTATCAGGGAGAAAGTAACTTCTTATTCAAGACCGGAAAATTGAAAGAAGATCAGATTCAAATACATATCGGAAAACAATACACCGGACTTACTACAAAAGAATCTACGGAAGCAGACGCAAGTATTGAACTGCCGGGCAAACTGGTTTTCTTTGAGGCAAAATTATATAGCACTGTAAGTATAGCGTCACCGCCGGAAAAGCCCCATGATCAGATTGCGAGAAAATTAAGAATCGGACTTGATTCGCCTTTGCAAGATACAAGAGAGTTCTTCTTTATCTTCCTCGATATTGCACCGCTAAAAATACTGACGAAAAGAAAGTGTAAATCTGATGTCCTTGCTCCATCGAAAAAAGGATTTGATGATAAATGGAAAAGTGCGTGGTTATTCAACTATTATAAATTCGGGAGAAATAATAGCTTAAGCCCTTTAAAAAAGGCCCTCGAAGGAATTGATGTTCCACCTGTTCAATCTGTCGCAAAAAATATGGGGTGGCTGACATGGGGCGACTTATTTAAGATTGTGTTGAGAGGGATGATTCCGGCATAAGGAAAATAACACAACAATGCGCTTCACTGGACGGCATTTCACGTCCGGTTTTCATGGTTATCTCATCGGCTGCCGCCAGTGAGCTTTGGCGTTACTTCTTTTCTATCCGTAATCCTCATTTCTAATAATCGACCGGCACTGAACACAAGGTGAAGTCGAGATACTGAGGAATGGTTGCTGACGAGATGGGTAGATTAGCTGCCTGAATAAAAGTAACTTAATGAGCATACGGATTAATACTCCGTTTTTCGATGTGATTAAATTGTGATAAAAACCACGGAAAGAAGGGGAACAGATAGAATTGGCGGGAATATATGGAATCTACTTTATGCCGATTTCTAATAACTTACGGGAAATCAGGCCTTAAATCAAGGGGTTAAAATTGTCTTATTTTTCCTTTTTTTAGAATTCCTAATCCGTGTGCCGCGTGTTCGAGTCACGCCGGGGGCACCATAAAAATCAAGGGATTAATCAAAATCAGATTAATCCCTTTTTCTTTATCCTTGCAAATTATACCGCTATTATCCCACTTTTTGCTCTTGCCTCCAGACAATACCCTCCCCCCTTGATTTCTCCAGGGGTCAATGCATCACATCTTGATTGTTCGCTACGGTCTGGGAATTTTACGGTTTGTAGACTCCACAAATCCTCATATAGAGCAATGCAATTTAATCGTTCTCTGTAGGTTTTTATCCTTTGAGAAAAAGCTTCAATTCCCGCAAGTGCTCTTAGGCAACCTACCAGATGATCTTCAGTTCCCCCATGTCATCGTGGATGAGCACGTCACGCATGCAGCCCTGTTACTCCATTTAATATCTGGACGTATTTTCTAAATATGTTGGAATGAGTGGGACTGCTTTGCTGAAAACTGGTGACGCGATACGATTTACTTCAGAAACTATTATGAATGTCCCAAGATTTCAGATTTTCGTTGTAAGATCCTCAACCACCTACTCCGTACGGGAATCGATTTGTCAGGCACCGTCGCGTGCTCTTCGACATAGGAGACCATACTTCAGGATAATCTATAATTCGTGCGATTGTGGCGTAGACCTCTTTCGCAAATTCGAGACCAAGACCGGATTGACACCTCTCGTAATACTCGACCGCCAGTTCAAGCTCCTCATCTGCGGCAGGATGAAATTGAAATCTCATCGCTGGTACTTCCGGCGAATTTTAGCAAATACTGTGTCTCCTGAAATGAGTTCAACGTTGCCTTGGTCAATCTGAGAAACCCGTCGCTCGGCTTCCTCTGCCCACAAAAGGTCAATCTCGGCATGAGTAGGCAGGTTGAGACTGGCGATGAGCTTCTCGACCAAACTTATCCGCGCATCCGATGGTAACGAGAGCGCTTCATCAAATACCTTATCGGCAACAACAGTCATGTTTCACCTCCCTTTCTGATATTGAAGCACAGAAAGCGACAGTGTGCAAGTCATCATCACTGAACGTCGTTACACGCAGCGTCCAAGCCATTCATATTTTATATGGTTCCGCTTAGGCCCCCTACGTTTTCTCTGCCTTATAGGAATGATCGGGCATAAACTCTTTTCTATATGTTCAAAATATGCTGCACGCATTGATATATGTCAAGAAAATTAAGTGAAATATGATCATTGCCATTCTAAACCGTGTGTGTTTCGGTAAAAAGCATTGATGTGGACTTCATGAAGGCTTCGTTGATCGACTACTAAACAAAAAAGATAACCTCAGAATATTTCTACTTACTATTTCGAATCTCTATCTTGTCTTGAAAATCATTGACATCCATCCATTAAAGTGCTTTTTAATGAATGCCTTTTGATGGGGGATTATTTCTGTAACGAACGCGCCGGCAGACGGCGTACACACATTAAAAACATTGACCATTCCCGGTTGAACAGAAACATAAATGCCAGATAAAGAAGCCACTGCCCGCATCAAGATCAACAAACTGCTCGAAGCAGCAGGTTGGCGCTTCTTTAAAGATGGAAACGCACCCGCCAACATCTGCCTGGAGCCCCGCGTCACGATCAAGTCAACCGATCTGGATGCCCTCGGCGACAATTTCGAGAAGACAAGTAGAGGCTTCATCGACTTTCTCCTTCTCAACGAAAAGGGCTTCCCCCTCATCGCCCTTGAAGCAAAATCAGAGGACAAGAACCCACTCGTCGGCAAAGAGCAAGCCCGCAATTATGCCAAATCCCAAAATTGTCGGTTCGCAATTCTCTCTAATGGAAATCTGCATTACTTTTGGGATCTTGAACGTGGCGATCCTTATATAATCACTTCATTTCCCACGCCAGACTCAGTGATCGGCTACCAGCGGGTCATACCCAACCCGCAACGCCTCATTGAGGACCAGGTCGAAGAAGACTA
>JAPLJO010000093.1 GCA_026388515.1 Deltaproteobacteria bacterium
ATCAGCGTAAATCCCCGCTGATTTATCTTTCCATGTAATTTCGATAGCATGCTTCAACCTCCCGCTCTCGCGTCCACCTGTGGTCTCCGCTTCAGAACCTCTCTTTAATTCCCGACACAAAACCACAAACGATTTCTTCCCGCTTTTCTTTTACGCAAGACATATGCCTGTCCGGGACGGCCGACAAAATTTTTATGCGTTAATTATATAACTATTTGATTATCAAAACTTTTAAATGATTTTGCATTCCATGCCGCGAAAAATCCCTTTGCCAAAGAGCGGTAATTTTTCCTGTAACCGAAGAAAATATTCCATCCGGCCTTACCCGTGAAGTGCCTTTCTGATATTTGATGTAGTAATAATAAGAATTAATATGTAATAAAAAGTAATATTAATGGATTATTTTTCTTGAAAGCTTTAGGGTTTTTACATAATATCGCTCCACGTCTTTTTCCAGGGAGGCATAATGTCCGAGGATCTCATGAACACAAAAGAAGTGGCCCGTTACCTTGGCATTCATGAAAAACAGGTCTACGCCCTCATAAAGGCAGGAAGGATTCCCGCTTCAAGAATCACCGGTAAATGGACCTTCCCGAAAAAGCTCATTGACGAGTGGGTGGAATCAAGCGCGACAGCCTCTCTCGATCACGCACGAAGCAAGAAAAGTAAAGTGGAAGGCTCGCTCCTTGCCGCGGGAAGCGATGACCCGATTCTTGGTATGCTGCTCGCCTCATATAAAACGGCGCACCCCGATTATTATATTTTCTCAGCGGTCACCGGAAGCACCGAAGGTCTGCGGCTGGTAAACAGGCGCCTTACGGATATCGCATGGTGCCACCTCTTTGATCCGGAGAGCGGGAGATACAATACCCGGGAGGTACTATCTTCACACCTTACGACTTCCAGGAGCGTAGTGGTCCACCTCTTCAACCGTGAGATGGGTCTTGTCACGTCGCAGGCGAATCCCAAAAGCATACGGGGCATTAACGACCTCACCAGAGACGGCGTGCGTATTATAAACCGGCAGGAGGGGTCGGGCACACGCCTTCTGCTCGATTACTATCTTAAAAAATTACAGATAGATGCCGGCATCATTGACGGCTACAGAGAGGAAGTCTCCACACATATGGAAGTGGGGCTTTCGGTGCTCTCCGGCTCAGCCGACACCGGTATTGCCACCATTGCCATCGCAAAAATACTCGGACTTACATTCCATCCGCTCACCCTGGAGAGCTTCGATATGATCCTTGACCAGTCCACTTTCTTCGAGAGAGGAGTCCAGGCCTTCATCGATGTCCTTCAGAGTCCGGATTTTCAGAAAAAGTCGGAATACATCAACAACTATGATTTCAAGAACGCCGGGAAGGTACTTCAAGCGGCAAATTGATTGTAAGGAGGTCCGCATGTTCAAAAAAATAATGATGCCTGTTGCACTATGTGTCCTGCTGTCCATCTCAGGCTGTGCAACAAAAAACGGCTTTGTATTGATGGCAAGCACCATCGGCCCCGTTGATTCGGGCATCGTCTCCGTTCTCGAAGACAAGTTTGAAAAGGAAAGCGGCATCCGGGTGAGGCACGTTGGTGCAGGCACCGGCGCCACCCTGAAAATGGCGGAGCAGGGCACTATTGACCTCGTGCTGGTACATGCCAGGTCCCTCGAGGAAAAATTCGTCAAGGACGGGTTCGGTACGGAGAGGATTCCTCTTATGTACAACGATTTTGTCATTGTCGGACCTGCCGAAGACATGGCGGGTATCAAGGGACTTACATCGGCAACGGAAGCCCTGAAGCGTATTTCCCAGAAAGGCGCCATGTTCATCAGCCGTGGCGACAATTCGGGGACCCATGTAGCAGAGAAGGAACTCTGGGACAAGGCCGGCATCAAGCCTTCCGGTGCATGGTACGTCGTATATGAGAAGGGGGCGGAGGGAAACGCCGCGACGTTGAAATATACCGACCAGAAAAAGGCCCTCACCGTCATCGACCGCGCCACCTATATTTCTCTCAAGGACCAGATTGGTCTTGTGGTACTCGTCGAGGGAGACGAAAATCTTTTGAATCATATCTCCCTTATACCCGTGAGTCCCGTAAAATTCCCGCGAACGAACTATGACGATGCCATGACCTTCGTTGACTGGCTGACATCCCCCGGAAAGGGTCAGAAAATTATTCAAGACTTCGGGAAAGACAAGTACGGAAGCCCGCTTTTCTTCCCCGAATCCGATGCATGGAAGAAGCAGACGAAATAATTACAGGGAGGTTT
>JAPLJO010000002.1 GCA_026388515.1 Deltaproteobacteria bacterium
GTTTCCTTCGCCAGCGACGCGAGAAATGCATCCGCTTCCCCGCTTGCGATATGCGCCAGTGGTCCCCGGTAGCCCGCCCGCCTGTCCAGTTCCCTGAGCCCTCGGTCCAGGGCGCCGGCCGCCGCCTGCTGCATGCGCACATCGAGGGTGGAGAAAACGGTGAGCCCCTCGCGGTAGAGCACTTCGCTGGTGTACTGTGCCTGGATGTAACGGCGGATGTTTTCGGTGAAGTAGGGTGCAATCTTGCCCTCGTCATTCTGCTCCTTCAGTTCGACCGGTGCTGCAACGGCCTCCGCCTCTTCCTCTTCGGAGATGAAACCGTTTTCCCTCATCTGCTTCAGCACGTAGAGCTGCCTCGTGCGTGCGTATTTCGGGTTCTGAAAGGGGGAGTACCTGCTCGGCGCCTTGGGAAGGCCGGCGAGCAGCGCCGCTTCGGGGAGCGTCAGCTCACTCGCTGATTTCCCGAAATATTTGCGTGCCGCCGTCTCGACCCCGTAGGTGCCGTGGCCCAGGTAAATCTGGTTGAGGTAGAGATTCAGAGTCTCGTATTTTTTCAGGTACCTGTCGATGCGGTACGCCAGTATCGCTTCCTTCAGCTTTCTGAGGTAGCTTTTTTCCGGTGTAAGGAAGAGCGATTTCGCCACCTGCTGGGTGATGGTGCTCCCGCCCTGGATGATGTGCCCGGCGAGCATGTTTTTGATGAATGCCCGTGCGATGCCCTTGAAATCCAGCCCCTCGTGTTCGAAGAAACGGGCGTCCTCGGCGGCCACAAAAGCGAGAATCACGTGCCGCGGGAGTTCATTGATGTGGATGATTTTTCTGTCTTCGAGATAGAACTCGTCAATGACATCCTGGTCTTTTGAGTAGACGGTGGTGATTATGCTGGGGCGGTAATCCTTGAGCATGTCGATGGCGGGAAGGTCTCTGACGACGGAGTACAGAAGAAGCACCCCTGCGAGCATGGCGGCAATGGCGAGCACCAGGCACGCCGCGATAACCGCGGTGGCAATGCTTCCCCGACTGTTCCGCAGAAGGGCGGTTCCCTTTGCCCGGAAGGCGCTCGCGCTCATCGTCATTCTTTCTCGTCGATTTCTTCGGCCGCCTCCTCGTCCTCGGCGGGGGCGGATGCTTTCTTCTTTGCCGTAAACCGCACCACCACGATGCTGATTTCGTAGAGGATGAGGAGCGGAATCGCCATCAGTATCTGGCTTACCACGTCGGGTCCCGGCGTGAGTACCGCGGCCACGATGAATATGATGAGTATGGCGTATCTTCGCTTCGACACCAGGAACGCGGCGTTCACCACGCCGATTTTCGCGAGGAAATACATGAAGACGGGGAGTTCAAAGATGACCCCGAAGGCAAGCATGAACCGCAGCACCAGCGAGAGGTACTCCCGTATTGAAATCATGGGACGTATCAGGTCCGATGCATAGGAAAGGAGAAACCTGAATGCCATGGGGAAAACGACGAAATACGCGAACAGCACTCCCGTTATGAACAGCATGGATGACACAACGATGAAGGGGAGCACATGCTTCTTCTCGGATTTATAGAGACCCGGCGATGTGAACCGCCATATCTGGAAAAGCCAGTAGGGGCTCGTGATAAAGATTGCGGCGAAGAATGCAACCTTCATATAGATGAAGAACGCCTCGGTGGGACTGGTGAAAATCATCGTGCTGCCCCCGGGGAGGGCCTCAATGAGGGGGCGCGCCATGGTTTCGAAGAGTTTCTCGCTCCACTGGTAGCACAGCACGAAACCCACGATGAGGACAATGGCTATCCTCATCAGCCGTGCCCTCAGTTCCTCCAGGTGGGAGACGAGGGGCATTTTTTCGTCGGTCTGTTCTTTCATTGGCGAAGAGTGAGTACGCGGTCAGCGTGTATCGGCATAATGGGAGTATCAGGATTTATCCGTGGTGGTCGTGTGCGGCGCTTCGTCAACAGATTCTTTCGTATCAATAACGCCGCTCATTGTCTTTCTGATTTCCGTCATTTCCTTTCTCACGGGGTGATCCACCAGGGATTCCCTGACCTCATCGGTGGCGCGCTTCAGCTCGGTGATACCCTTGCCGATTGTTTTTGCGAGATCGGGCATCTTCTTGGGGCCGACGACTACCAGGGCAATTATTAAAATTACGATAAGTTCAGGAATTCCGATACCAAACACGGCGCGACGCTCTCTACAAGATTTCGGAAAACTATATATGTTTTTCCCCCGAAGTCAATCTGTTTTCACCGTTTGCAATTGGACATACCCTGTGTTAAGAATTTCACCCTGCATTGGATACACGGAAGGTGCCGGAATATGGCGTTAAAAGCGGGCATAGTAAAAGACTGGAGGTATCTCAACCACGATCCCGGTTCATTTCATCCTGAAACGCCAACGCGGCTGAAGGCAATCTATGAGCTCCTCGAAGCCCCGAACGTGGCGGATGCGTTTGAGTTGATCGAGCCGCGCGAGGCCACCCTTGAAGAAATAGCCCTGGTCCATTCAAAGTCGTATATCCAGCTCGTCGCGGGAACCGCGGGAAAACGGCACATATCCCTCGATTGCGACACGGTGACCTCCGCCGAGTCATACGACGTGGCGAAACTCGCCGTGGGAGGGCTGTTGAATGCCGTTGATCTGGTGGTCGACCGTGATGTGGCGAACGCCTTCGCCATCGTGCGGCCGCCGGGACATCACGCCGAGGAAGACGGTGCCGCCGGCTTCTGCATATTCAACAACGTCGCCATCGCCGCACTCTATGCGATAAAGAAATACCGGTTCAAGCGGGTCCTTATCGTCGACTGGGATCTCCACCACGGCAACGGCACCCAGCATTCGTTTTACAATGACCCGCGGGTGCTCTATTTTTCGACGCACCAGTACCCGTTTTACCCGGGTTCGGGAAGTATCCACGAAATCGGCATGGGTCCGGGTCTCGGCTATACCATCAATGTCCCCCTCGGAGGAGGGCCCGGGGATGCCGAGTTCCTACGGATTTACAGGAAGATTCTCGATCCCGTGGCGCGTGCCTATAAACCGGACCTGGTGCTACTCTCCGCCGGGTTCGATATTTATATGAAGGACCCCATGGGCGGCATGAACGTGACGACCCGCGGGTTTGCACAGCTTGCCCGGGTGCTTCTCGATATCGCCGATGAATGCTCCAAGGGCCGGTTCGCGGTGACCCTCGAGGGAGGCTATCACATCGACGGCCAGGCCCAGTCGGTGAAGGCGGTACTCCGGGAGATGAATGATGATACCCATGCATCCCCGGAAACACTGGAGGCGGTCGAGCAGGACGCCGACCCTGCAATCGACAGGGTTATACGGCAGGTGACGGAACAGATCGAACCTCTCTGGAAGATCTTTCAATAATTCCCGTCGGGATATCCACGGCAATCCGTAAAGGAGAATCAGAGTGAAGATTTCAAAGGAAGAAGTGGAGTATGTCGCGCACCTCGCGCGTCTTGATTTTAACGAGAAAGAAAAAGACACATTCACCTCCCAGCTCAACGAGATACTCATGTACATGGACATCCTGGGAAAGATTGATACCGCCGGGGTGGAACCGATGTCGCATGCCATTTCGCTTACGAACGCACTGCGCGAAGACGTGAGGGGGGAATCCCTTGGAACGGAACGCGCCCTGTCCAATGCCCCCGACGGCGCGGGTGAGTGCTTCAGGGTCCCGCGGGTCATCGAGTGAGAAGATTCCATGGAACCGAACGAGCTCACCATTCATGAACTCCAGGCAATGCTGCGGGACGGAACGACGAAGGCGGTGGACATCGCCGGGTCCGTCTTCAAAAGGATTGACGCGGTGGAGGGAGCGGTCCACTCCTATATTACACTTCTGAAAGACGCGGCCTTTCAGGCGGCCGAGGCCTCCGACAGAAACATCCGCGAGGGAACGATCGCGGCACTCACGGGGATTCCCGTGGCGATAAAGGATAACATGTGCACCGTCGGTGTACCCACCACCTGCGGCTCCCGCATCCTTGAAAATTTCACCTCCCCCTATGATGCCACGGTAGTGAAGAAAATGAGGGACGCCGGTGCCGTCATCATCGGCAAGACCAACATGGACGAATTTGCCATGGGCTCGTCCACCGAGACATCCTTCTTCGGAATCACCCGGAATCCCTGGGACCTGGAGAGGGTGCCGGGAGGGTCGAGCGGAGGATCCGCTGCCGCCGTCGCCGCTGATATGTGCATCGCCGCGCTGGGTTCCGACACGGGCGGTTCCATCCGCCAGCCCGCATCCCACTGCGGTGTCGTGGGCTTGAAACCCACCTACGGCAGGGTCTCGCGCTACGGGCTGGTGGCGTTCGCTTCGTCGCTCGACCAGATAGGACCGCTCACGAAGGACGTGGAAGACTGCGCCATCATGCTGAACGTGATTGCGGGGTACGATCCGAAAGAATCCACGTCCGTTCCCGCCCCCGTTCCCGACTACCGGAGCTTCGCGGGCCGTGACATCGCAGGCTGGAAGGTGGGCATCCCGAAGGAATACTTCGTTGCCGGCATCGATCCGGACGTCCGTGCCGCCATCGAGGGCGTGATGAAAATCATCGAAGACCTCGGCGCCGAGTGCCGGGAGATATCTCTTCCCCATACGGACTACTGTGTCGCCATTTACTATATCATCGCCCCGTCGGAGGCGAGCTCGAACCTTGCCCGGTACGACGGTGTGCGCTACGGCTACCGCGCGAAGGGAGACGGGGAACTCCTCGACATGTACAAGCAAAGCCGCTCCGCGGGCTTCGGCGCTGAAGTGAAGCGGCGTATCATGATAGGAACCTACGCACTCTCGGCGGGGTACTATGACGCCTACTACAAGAAGGCCTCCCAGGTGAGGATGCTCCTGCGGCGTGATTTCGACAGTGCCTTTGAATCCTGTGACGTGATTCTCACGCCCACATCCCCGGTGCCTGCATTCAGGATCGGCGAGAAAACCGATGATCCCCTTCAGATGTACCTTTCGGACATATTCACGCTCTCCACGAACCTGGCCGGCGTGCCGGGCATCGTCGTGCCCTGTGGGTTCACGTCGAAGAGGCTCCCCGTGGGCGCCCAGTTCATGGCGGGGCATTT
Source organism: Deltaproteobacteria bacterium (assembly GCA_026388515.1). Taxonomy (GTDB): domain Bacteria; phylum Desulfobacterota; class Syntrophia; order Syntrophales; family UBA2210; genus JAPLJO01. The sequence continues at coordinate 5,090 of JAPLJO010000002.1, forward strand.
CGAGGAGGGGAAACTCATCCAGGTCGCCTCGGCCTGCGAGCGCCATCTTGCGGCGACAAAAAGGAGACCGGCACTGTAATATGGAATACGAACCTGTCATCGGGCTTGAAGTGCATGCCCAGCTTCTCACGGACACGAAAATATTCTGCGGCTGCCCGACGAAATTCGGCGACGCGCCGAACCGTAATACCTGCCCCGTCTGCATCGGGCTTCCGGGAACGCTCCCCGTCCTGAACCGGAAAGTGGTGGAATACACGATGAAGATGGCGCTGGCCACGGGCTGCACCATCAATAGGACGAACTACTTCGCCAGAAAAAACTATTTTTATCCCGACCTTCCCAAGGGATACCAGATTTCGCAGTACGCCGGTCCCATGGCCGAACGCGGGTACGTGGATATCGAGACGGAGGGCGGAAAAAAACGCATCGGCATCACCCGCATCCACATGGAGGAGGACGCGGGGAAGCTGATTCACGATGAGGACCGCCCGGTAAGCTACGTCGATTTCAACCGTTCCGGCGTGCCGCTCATCGAAATCGTGAGCGAGCCGGACCTTCGCAGTCCGGAGGAGGGCGCCGCCTATCTGAAGCGGCTCCACGAGATACTCGTCTATCTTGAGATATGCGACGGCAACATGGAAGAAGGGAGCTTCCGGTGCGACGCGAATATCTCTATCAGGCCGAAGGGATGCGAAAAATTCGGGACCCGGGCCGAGCTCAAGAACATGAACTCCTTCCGGAACGTGCAGCATGCCCTGGAATACGAAATCGAGCGGCAGCGTGAAATGCTCTCGCGCGGCGGGGAGGTCGTGCAGGAAACACGGCTCTGGGATGCCGCCGCCGGCACCACGCACTCCATGCGCGGCAAGGAGGAGGCCCACGATTACCGCTATTTCCCCGACCCCGACCTGGTTGCGCTTGCCATATCCGACGAGTGGATAGAGAAGGTGTCGCGCTCGCTGCCGGAGCTCCCCCTCGATAAGCGTGAGCGGTTCGTCAGGGACTACGGCATACCTTCCTACGATGCCGGCGTCCTTACCGGGAGCCGGGCCCTTGCGGATTTCTACGAGGAGACGGTGAGGCTTTCCGGCAGGCCCAAGGCCGCGAGCAACTGGGTCATGGGAGACTTTCTCCGGTACCTGAACGAGGAAAAAATATCGCCCGAAGCAAGTCCGCTAACACCCTCGTCGGTTGCAGAAATGATAACTTTAGTCGAAGATGGAACAATAAGTGGTAAAATTGCTAAGGAAGTTTTTGAAGAGATGTGGAATCGCGGGAAAAAAATCATGTTATCTGCTTCGACTCATTCAAACACTGATGTTAAAGGCAAAATTACTGTTTCGCCAAAAAAAATTGTAGAAGAGAAGGGCCTCACGCAGATCACCGACGAAGGTGCGCTCACGAAAACCATAGAAGAGGTTCTCGGTTCGCATGCAAAGCAGGTGGAAGAATACCGGTCGGGAAAGGAAGCGGTCTTCGGGTACCTCGTCGGCCAGGTCATGAAGAAGACCCGGGGGAAGGCCAATCCCCAGCTTGTGAACGA
>JAPLJO010000044.1 GCA_026388515.1 Deltaproteobacteria bacterium
CCCGTTCCGATGCGGGCTTCGTTCATCATCTGGAACATGACTTTAATGCCCTCGCGCTCCTCGCCGAGAAGCTCGCCGTAGCACGTGCCGTTATCGCCGAAATTCATGGTACCCGTGGGTGCACCATGGAATCCCATCTTCTCCTCGATGCCGGCGATCTGATAGTCATTCCGCTTTCCCAGGGAACCATCGTCGTTGATGAGATATTTGGGAACAAGAAATATGGAAATGCCCTTTGTGCCCGGGGGATCGCCCTCGATGCGGGCAAGCACCGGATGGATGATGTTGTCGGTGAGGTCCTGGTCAAGCCCGGTGATAAAGGACTTGGTTCCCTGTATCAGGAACGTGCCGTCGGGCTGCCTGATAGCCTTCGTGCTCATATTGCCGATATCGGTGCCCGCGTTCGGCTCGGTGAGGCACATGGTGCCGCCCCATTCGCCCGTGAGCATCTTCATCATGTATTTCTTCTTCTGCTTCTCTGAGCCGTAGGTCTGGATAAGGTGGGCGGCACCCTCACCGAGGAATCCAAGGACGAGAAAACTTAAGTTATGGATAAACCATTCCTTCGACGCAATGGACATGACGAAGGGAAGACCCTGACCGCCGATATCCGGCGGCTGGCTCATGCCGTTCCAGCCACCTTCGCAATAGAGCTTATAAAGGCGATGAAACTGCTTCGGCACGGTTATCTTTCCGTTTTCCAGGCGGCATCCCTCATGATCCGCCTCCTTCAGGATGGGGAACATCTCTTCCGCGGCGAACTTCTGCGCCTCGTTGAGAATCATGTCAAAGACATCCCGCGAAAAATCGGCGTAGCGCGGCGTCTCGCAGAGCTTCTCAATTTCAAGCATCTCATGGAGCACAAACTTCTGGTCACGTTCTTCGATAATCAGCTGAGCCATGGCTTTTTTCCTCCGGCATATGATTGATTATGAAATTTTTTAAGAAAAACAAAAAGCCGTCATCCCCGCACCGGAAATGACGTTAATCGAATGCTCCCTCCCGTTCCATTATATCTATTTCTCCGTCGTCGTAGCCGAGGCTGCGGAGTATCTCCCGCGTGTGTGTACAGGAAGGCACCCCGATCGTCGTGTAGACGGACGGAGAGTCCGAGTACTTGATGGGATGGGCAAGCTGCCGGACCTTATTTCCCGCAGCATCTTTCACTTCGACGATGAGGCCGCGGGCCTTCACGTGGGGATCCCCGAGCGCCTCGGAGAGCGTCAGCACCGGCTCGACGCAGGCATCGGTGGTATCGAAGAGCGCCGTCCACTCATCCCGGGTTTTCGACTTCATGATTGCCCTGATTTCTTCCTTGACACGCACGATGTCCGGGGGCATGACGCCGCCGGCAATCAGGTCGGCACGGCCGATGGTCTCGCAGAAGGCGGCGAAAAACTGCGGCTCCAGACCTCCGAAGCTCATGTATTTCCCGTCCTTCGTCTCGTAGAAGTCATAGAGCGAACCGCCGTTCAGGAAAAACATCTCTCGTTCCGGCTCAGCGCCGTCCACGAGAAACGCGCCGGCAACGAGGGCGTTGAAGGCGATGACGCCGTCGGTCATGGAAATATCGACGTGCTGCCCATTGCCGGTATTCATCCGGTGAATGACGGCGGCGAGGATACCGATGATTGAATTGTATGAACCTGAGGCAACATCGGCAATCTGCATCCCCGTGAGAGAAGGCCCTTCCGTCTTCCTGCCCGAGTATGACATAAGCCCCGACCGGGCGAGGTAGTTGATATCGTGCCCGGCCTTCTTCGTATAGGGCCCGGTCTGGCCGTACCCTGTGAGCGAGCAGTAGATGACGCCGGAATTGACCTTTTTAAGGCTTTCGTAGTCGAGCCCGAACTTGACGAGGACGCCGGGACGGAACTGCTCAATCACGATATCGTACTCGGCGAGCAGCTGATGAATAACCCGGATTGCACGGGGGTCTTTGAAATTGAGCGTCATGCAGCGCTTCCCCCGGCCGAGATACGCAATGGCAAAGGAAAGCTCCGTACCCGGAAGCCAGGGGGGCGCGAAAGTGGCGAGATCCGGACGTGAGCCGGATACAATTCTGAGTACCTCGGCTCCCATATCGGCGAGATTCATCGTGGCGAAGGGGCCGGGAAGCAGTGTAGTAAAATCAAGCACCTTCAATCCGCTGAGCGGTCCGGGCATGGCAGTCCCTTTCACAAAATGAGCGTGTATGCACGCACTGTGGAAGACGGCGTTCGGCCGGCGTGTTGCACATTACAGGCCCATGAAGCGGCCCGCGATTTCCTTCATGATTTCATTCGTGCCTGCAAAAATCCGTGTCACCCGGATATCTCTCCAGGCCCGCGCGATGGGATACTCTTCGCAGTAGCCGTATCCGCCGTGCAGCTGCAGGCACCGGTCAGCGACGCGGCAGGCCATGTCGGTGGTCCAGAACTTCGCCATGGACACCTCTATGACCACGTTCTTTTTTTCCATATGATCCGCTATCAGCTTGTCGATAAAGGTCCTGCCGAGTTTGATATCCGTCGCCATCTCGACGATTTCGAATTTGCTGTGCTGGAACTTGGTGATGGCCTTGCCGAAGACGGTTCTTTCCTTGCAGTACTTGATTGTCACTTCGAGCATGTATTCCGCGGCGGCGACGGCGCCGATGGCGCACACGAGGCGCTCCTGCTGGAGTTTTTCCATGAGATGGAGGAATCCCGTTCCCTTCGCACCGAGCCGGTTCGTCTTCGGGATGCGGCAGTCCGTGAAATAAAGCTCCGACGTGTCCTGGCTGTGCCAGCCGATTTTTTTGATCTGTTTGCCCTTCTCGAATCCGGGGGTGCCTTCTTCAACAATGAAAAGGTCGATCGCCGTATAGGGGCTTTTGACATTGGGGTCTCTGGCTGCAACGACCACGAGCCCGCAGTTGATGCCGTTCGAGATGAAAGTCTTCTGCCCGTTCAATATAACGTCGTCGCCGTCCTCCACCGCAGTGGTCTTGATAGCCGCAAGATCGCTCCCTGTGTTCGGCTCCGTCATGGCAACCGCCGTGATGATGTCGCCGGAGGCGCATCCCGGCAGATACTTTTTCTTATGTTCCTCCGTGCCGTACGCCAGAATGTAGGGCACCACGATATCGCTGTGGAGCGACACGACGAGACCGGAATGGTTCGTGCGGGTCATCTCCTCCGTCATGATAACGGAATAGAGAAAATCAGCGCCCATTCCGCCGTACTCTTCGGGAACGCCCATGCAGAGGAATCCCTGGTCACCAAGTTTCTTCCAGGCGCTCTTGGGGGTGATGCCCGCTTCTTCCCATTCCTCAACGTGGGGGACTACTTCTTTTTCAAGATACTTCCGTACCGTCTCTCTGAACATGCGGTGTTCGTCAGTATAGGACAATATCTCCATATCCCTCTCTCCTTATTCGGTAGTGCGGCTATCCGCCGCCTTGCAGTCATGCATACAACACAAAGCCGGGGGACGGCTTTTATTTCATTCCCATTCCATTCTCCGCAAAGGCAACGACGTAGATCGATTTCAGGGTTTCCTTCACGAGGCGCTTGTACCTGTCACGGCTCGCTTTCACCATGGGGCGGAAAAATTCTTCTCCTGAAATAAAATTATGCAGGGAGTTCATGACGGTAATGATCGAAATCATGGACTGCCCCACATTGTCCTTGTCCTCGGGAAGTCCCATGGAGTGGACGATGTCCCTGGTGAATTCAGGCACCCTGAAGTCGAGGGTAACATCGTGGCGCGTCTTGGCAATATAGCGAAAGAGTATGAGGTTCGATATTTCGGGATGGTCGAAGAGATAGTCGGTCATCATGTCGAGGGAGATGGCGACCCTCTCACCCCGGGGAAGACCGTGAATCACCCCTTCCACTTCGATGAGCTTTTCCCGGAGATCGTTATTGATATCAATTATGACGGCTTCGTAGAGGTCCTTCTTTTCTCCCCAGTGGTAATGGAGCGTGGAAATGTCGATGCCGACCTCATGCGCGATCATGCGCATGGTCGTGCCGTGAAATCCGTACTCGCCAAATACGCGCCGCGCCACGGCGAGTATCCTGCCCTTCATTGAATCAGGGTCTTTTCGTGCTTTCTCAAGGGTTGTTTCCATGGTTTTGTTTCATTCCAGGAGATGAGGCCGCACCGCGGCCTCCCGGCACCATTGAGACGGCAGGCTGTTCACCCTGCCCGGAACAGTCCTTCACCGCGCGATACGTAAAGATCCGGCCGGGTGAACTACCCGGCCGGATCTTACTTCATGCTACTTGAGAAGGGGAGCAAGGGCGCCGAACATATCGGGGAGCTGATAGAAGTACTGGGCATTCTCCAGACTCGTGATCTTTCCCCAGTTGTCCATCACGTCTTCCGGCGTGGGTATCTTGGCGCCGTCGGAAAGGAACGCGCCGGGACCCGTCACGATGGCCGAACGGCTGAAATAGCCGAGCGCCGCGTTGATAATCATGCCCGAATCCTGGCACTGCTCGGAGCACATGTAGAGCACCGCCGGGGTGACGTAATCAGGTTTCATCTTCTCGAAGAACGCCGGCGGAAGCACGTCTTCGGTGAGACGTGATGCCGCGACGGGCGCGAGAATATTGACCTTGATATTGTACTTGGCGCCTTCAAGCTTTATGACATTCGTGAGTCCGATAAGACCCGTCTTCGCCGCCGCGTAGTTCGACTGGCCGAAGTTGCCGAAAATACCCGCACCGGAGGTGGTCATCACGATGCGTCCGAACCCGTGTTCCCTCATGTTCTCGAAGGCAGGCCTGGTCACGCAGTAGGCGCCCCTCAGGTGGACGGCCATGACTGAATCCCAGTTTTCCTCTTCCATTTTGAGGAAGGACTTGTCCCGGAGGATTCCCGCGTTGTTAATCAGGATATCCACCTTGCCGAAGGCGTCGATGGCGGTCTTCACGATATTTGCGCCGCCCTGCGCCGTCGCCACGTTATCGTAATTGGGAACGGCCTGACCGCCGAGGGCCTTGATTTCATCCACCACCTTATTTGCCGCCGCATCGCTTGAACCGACACCGTCGCGCGAACCGCCCAGGTCGTTGATGACTACCTTGGCGCCCCGCTTTGCCAGTTCCAGCGCGTGGCACCGGCCCAGACCGGCACCCGCCCCTGTTACGATTGCCACTCGTCCTTTAAAATCAATCTTTGCCATAGATATTCCCTCCATGTATGAAATTTGTTCTGTGTTGCCCTGTGAGAAGATGCACCGTGGGAGAATTCCACCACACAAAGGCGGCAGGATTCTCCCACAATTCAGGCACACCCGGGAGTTTGTCCGAAGGTTATTTCTTTTTCGGCAGTGCCGCCACGAAACGGCCGGACACTTTCACATCTCCATTCTCATCCTTCGCGACCACTTCACAGGTAATGAGATTTTCCCCGCCTTCCACGCGCTTGTCGGTCACGGTGCCGGTCACGGTGATCGTGTTGTTCGGTTTGGTCATACCGGCAAAGCGCACCACAAATTTCTTCAGATACTTCTGGGGAACCCAGGACGAAATCGCCTGGCCGACAGTTCCCATAATGAGCATGCCGTGGGCAATGACACCATCCTTCATGCCCACCGCCTTGGCGAAGTCGTCAATGGTATGCAGGGGATTGAAATCGCCCGAGGCGCCGGCGTACATGACGAGCTGCAGTTTCTGGAGAGGACCCTTCACGAGCGGGGGCATCGCGTCACCTACATTAATGTTTTCATAATACATTTCTTTCGCCATGGTCATCCCTCCTATTTCCGCTCGACGAGGAGCGACCGTGCCTTCGCGACCTTCTCGCCCCTCTGGTTGGTGTAAAGGATTTCGATGGTCACCATGTCCATCTTCGCCCCGGACTTGCTTACCTTCTCTTCCGCCTTGGCCACCACGGGCGTTCCCGTGATGACATCGCCCGGATAAATCGGCTGGTAGTATTCGTATTCTTCCTCGCCGTGGAGCACCATCATGAAGTTGATTTTGAGATCGTTGATTACCGTGGGCATCCGGTCGCTCCACATCATGGGAACGGTGAGGAACGTAGGTGGAGCGGGGCTGTCCTTGTACCCCTCTTTGATTGCCGCTTCCTTATCCTGATAGATAGGATTGGGATCCCCGATGGCCTTGGCAAGCTCTCTGATCTTGCCGCGCTCAACCTCCCAGGACATGGGAGCATACTTTGAACCGACTTTTGACAAATCAGCCATTCGTCACCTCCTTATCAGGCGTTCCCCTCACTTGCCAGCGTACTTTCCGACAATGCCGATGCTGCATACGTTCATGATGGGGAATCCGCCCAGGTTATGGGTTAATCCGAACTTCGGGTCCTTCAGCTGGCGGTCACCCGCCCTGCCGTGAAACTGGAGATACATTTCATAGATCATGCGCAACCCGGAGGCGCCGATGGGATGACCGAAACACTTCAGACCACCGTCAATCTGGCAGGGCACCTTGCCGGTTTTATCATAGAAGCCGTCCATGATGTCCCTGGGGGCCTTGCCGCGCTCCGAGATGTGCAGGTCTTCCATGGTCACCAGTTCGGTTATAGAAAAGCAGTCGTGCACTTCCATCATGCTGATTTCTTCGCGGGGATTCTTGATTCCCGCTTCCTTGTATGCCGCCGTGCTCGCCTTCGTCGTGGTAATGAAGTGTGCGCCGTCCCAGTCGTAGGCGAACTCCTCGCCGTTGCTCAGCGAAAGCTGGAGGGCCTTTACGGAAACGAGATCCTTTTTGCCGAGGGATTTCGCTATTTCCGGCGTCGTCACGATGGCGCAGGCCGAACCGTCGCTCACACCGCAGCAGTCGAAGAGTCCCAGCGGATACGCAATCTGGGGAGCGTTGAGAACCTGCTCTTCGGTGACGGGCTTGCGAAGATGCGCCTTCGGGTTGAGGGCGCCGTTGGCATGGCTCTTCACCGAGATGTGGGCCATCGCCCGTTTTACCTCGTTGATGTCAAGGCCGTATTTTGCGGCATAGCCCGTGGCCAGCATTGCGAAGCCGCCCGGCGCCGTCATGTTGGCCATCCAGAGCATGTTCAGAGGACCCATGGCGGAGCCGAACTCGGGAAGTCCGCCGTAGCCGATGTCTTTCAGTTTTTCCACGCCGATCGCGAGCGCGATATCGCAGGCACCCGCCGCCACGGCATAGACCGCGCCCCTGAACGCCTCGGTACCACTGGCGCAGAAATTTTCCACGCGCGTCACCGCGCAATTGGGAAGGCGAAGCGCCATTGAGGCGGGCAGCGCGCTTTTACCCACATTCACTTCATCAAAACAGGATGCCATCCATGCGGCCTGTATTTGGTTCCTCTCGATGCCCGCATCAGTGAGGCATTCTTCAAATGCTTCCACCATCAGATCATCGGGACCGGCATCCCACCGTTCGCCGAATTTCGAGCATCCCATACCGAGGATTGCCACTTTATCTTTGATTCCTGTAGCCATTATGCAGCACCTCCTTCCATCTGGGGTACGGCTTTCCAGAAGTATCCGGTGAACCCCCGTGTGCCGTCGGTATATCTCTTTCTGAATGACATTTTTACCTTCATCCCCACTTTTACACCGGAGGCTTCGCAATCAGTGAAGTCGAGAAGGGTCCGCCCGCCGCCGTCAAAGGCAACCATTCCGTACACGGCCGGAGGATCAACGGACGCGGAGAGCAGGTCGCTGGTAAACATGAGCACCTTTGCCTCCTTGTCGGCAAACTCGTAATCTTCGAAGGTTTTCACCGAATGACACTTGGGATTCACGCATACCGGCAGAACTGGTATCTGGGGCGTGCCGCACTTGGTGCACTTGCCGCCCACGAGACCGAGTATGAACTTTCTCTTTCTCCAGAGGACAGTGAGCGATGTATTGGAACTCGCCTCACCGCGGATACCGAGATCGGCCTTGATAAGGTCCCTGAACTTGGAGAATTTCTGGTAATTGTTGAATTCCGCGCGGTGTGCCAGCGAACCCTTGACGCCCTTGCGCGGTTTGAGATTCTTGATTTTATCGGTGACTTCAAACGCGAGCACGTCACAGCCCTGACCGAAACTTGCCAGCAGAATCTTGTCGCCCGGCTTCGCGTCTTCGAGGGCCGCCGCCATCATGACCAGCGGATGAGCTGCTCCCGTGTCACCACAGTTGTTATGAAGATTGTTCTGGAGTTTCGCACCGTCGACGCCTATTTTCTTTCCGATGTCCTTGTGGGTGCCGCCGAAGTAACAGGGATAGATGACCTTGCTGAAATCCTCAATCTTCATGCCGGTCTTTTTGAGAAATCCGGCAATGGCCTCGGGAATGATTTTCCCGTATCCGAGGTCGCGGGTCCAGCGTTCTTCCCAGCTGTAATCGAAATCCTTGCCGGAACCCCTGTAGTGATCCACGAAGTCGCAGTTGACGGAATAGCTTCCCTTGAATTCCGCGATGACGTCCTTGTTCCCGAAGAGCAACGCTGCCGCGCCGTCGCCGTAGAACATTTCAAGCATGGTCGCCATCTTGGTCCGGCGCTGATCAGCCGCGGCCACCAGGATGCTTGTCACCCTGCCCGATGCAACCGCATCCAGCGCGGCGAGCGATGCCGTCGTGCCGCTTTTCATGCACGCCGAGAAATCGGCGTTGGTCGCGCCGTTCTCCGGCACATTGAGGGCTGCGGCGACGATTCCCGCATTGAGACGGTCCGCAAAGGGCAGCGTCGTCGATGCGAGATAGATGCCGTTCAGGGTCTTCCTGTCCCTGCCCTCCATACAATCGTAGGCGGCGGCGACCGCCATACTCACGGCGTCCTCATCCCAATTGGCGACTGCTTTCTCCCCGCCTGCAACGGCCATGATGACGGGAAAGTACCATGCCATGTTCTGGACGACGGTCATCCTGCTCAGCCTGTACCGGGGAATATATCCCCCGTAGGACACAATACCTACCATACCTCATCCTCCTTTCCTGAAATATTCCAATGATTCAGACACACCCGCTGATCCTGTCTTTCCACGCGACGATGAAATCCACTGCACAATTGAAGACTCCCCGATCGAAGCGTACCCGAGTGTTCTGTAATAAAGGACATGGGCTTTAACGATGTTTTTTGAGAGGAAGAAACTGTTTATATTCTGAGAAATGCAACACGCTCGACTGTCGCGGTGCTATTGCTCAATCCCACACAATGATTCCATCAATTGATGGATATGCATAACCAGAATTTGATTGCCTTGTCAAGAAAAAGATTGGCGGCAGCGAACATCAGTCCCGCAGTGACTTCTCAGCGGTAATATCCCGTGCCGATCACCCATCCGAAGGGCTTGAAGGGGAGCACATACGACCGCTTCGGGTGCGCGACGTTCTCCCCCTTCTTCGGGAACCAGTACTCGATGTATCCGCCGCCGGCTTTGGCCGTCGAGAGAAATCCCTTTACATACAGCATGCCGTTTTTATCCTTGTTCTCAAGGCGATTTTTCCCCTCCACATCTTTATTACCATAGAGAACCACGTTGACGCCTTCCTCCGTATCGGCCCAGAAATATCCGTCGGTCCCATAGCGCAACTCGCGCAGGAGATCGGCACCGAGCTTCTTCGCCTGCTCAAAGGTCATTTCTTTATTCCGGTATTTGGCATTGACAGCCTGAAGCATACTGATCGCGGTCTCGGCCTCACTCTTGATAAGCAGATCCTGCGCCGGCACATTCATCTGCGCACCGGCGGAAAGTGGCCACACTGCACACATGGTCATCACGATGAATACTCTTTTCATACTTCCCTCCTTTTCCAATTTGATTTGCATGAACTGCACTGGAGATTCATCCACATCCTTCAATCTCCGTTCTCTATACCGTATGCCGACTTCTCAGACAACGGCAAATTCGCCGGGCAATTGTTCCCCTTGAATATACGGAAATTCATGGTATAGTGCCGGGGCGATGGTTTCGGAAGGTTGCCGGAAACCCTGCACACGAAGGGATGCCACAGGATTCACATCCCGCCGAATCATCGCGCTCCCCGCGAATCACCTGCATACTGAGGAGGAACCACATGGATAAAAATGCACTGCGCACTCTCAGCTACGGCCTTTATATCGTTTCATCTTTCAAGGGCGATAAAATGAACGGCCAGATCGCGAATACAGTAATACAAACCACGTCAAAACCATATACCATCGCCGTGGCCATCAACAAGGAGAACCTCACCCACGAGTGCATGACCGCAAGCGGGGTCTTTTCCGTATCCGTACTCTCTATCGATGCAGCCATGAAGCTCATCGGTACTTTCGGATTCAAGTGCGGCCGCGATATCGATAAATTCGCCGACCTCAAATATAAAATCGGCGTCACGAAGGCCCCTATTGTACTTGAAGACTCGCTCGCCTGTCTTGAAGCGAAAATCATCGATAAAATCGATCTCTCCACCCACACCATTTTCGTCGGTGAGGTGGTCGAGGCGGAAGTGCTTGCGAAGGGCGAACCGATGACCTACGCCTATTATCACAACGTCAAGGGCGGGAAGACACCGCAGAAAGCCGCCTCGTTTATCGAGGAAGCGGTGAAAGCGGGACCAAAAAAGGAAAAGTCGATGTTCCGTTATGTCTGCTCTATCTGCGGCTACACCTACGACCCTGCAACGGGAGACCCCGGGAACGGAGTGCCACCGGGCACACCATTTGAGGACCTGCCCGCTGACTGGGCCTGTCCCATCTGCGGGGCCTCAAAAGATAAGTTTGACAGGGAATAATTAGGGTTTATATTATTGATACTACGCATGCCCACGCAGAAAGAAAGGCGGGCGGCACTTCCCCTGACCGGAAGAGTCATCACTGCATCAATATAATTTAGAGAGGAGCAACCTAATGGGAAGTCAGTTCGAAGCGGGCGATATTCTCCAGATCGCCATGAGAATTGAAGAAAACGGAGGCAACTTCTACCGGTTCGCAATCCAGATCGCGCAGGATGAACGAGCGAAGGAACTTTTCGGCAAACTGGCCGAGGCAGAAGATAACCACCGGGAAATCTTTAAAAAGATGCTGTCAAAAGTATCGACGGTCGCACCCCCGGAATATTACCCCGGTGAGTATGCCGCATACCTTCATAACTATGCCGACAATAACCTCATATTTAAAAAGGACGTGATGGACAGGGAACTCGCAGGTATAAAGGATACCTGCTCGGCCATCGATTTTGCGATCCGCCGGGAGCTTGACTCGATTCTCTATTACCACGAGGTCAAAGGTTTTGTCTCGCCGGCTGAACATAAAGCGATTGATGACATCATCAACGAGGAGCGGAAGCACTTCAACGTACTTTCGAAGGTCAGGGAACAATACGCAAGGTAGGAGGAACGAAAAATGGCTGAGAGACTGCAAATATTCAAGTGCGAAGTATGTGGACATATCGTCGAGGTCGTCCATGAGGGAAAGGGCGAGCTTGTCTGCTGCGGACAGCCCATGAAACTTTTCAGGGAAAACACGGTGGATGCCGCAAAGGAAAAGCATATGCCGGTTCATGAAGCCGTGGGAACCGGCGTCATCAAGGCGAAGGTGGGCAGCGTGCCGCATCCCATGGAGGAAAAGCACTATATCGAATGGATTGAAGTCATCACCGATGACGGCAAGGCATATCGCCGGTTTCTAAAACCCGGCATTGCGCCCGAAGCCGAATTCGAACTGTCGGATAAAAAATTCTCGATACGGGAATACTGCAACCTGCACGGTCTGTGGAAGAGCTGACCGTACCGGCGGCGGCGTGACATGGTGGAGTGATTCGCGGGCTGCACAGACATCATGGCGAATCGGAAAGTATCCGCGCATACACGCGCCATCACATGGTAAACCAGGGGTGGGCCCGCCCACTCTCACACTAATGCAGGGAGGTTGTGCGAATGAATTTAGCGAACTACTTTGACAAGGTGAAGGGATTCGGCATTCTCGCCACAGCAGACTCAAAGGGAAATGTGAATGCGGCGGCGATCTCAAAACCGGTAATGATCGATGAAGATACGGCTGCATTCATCATGGCGGGACACTTGACCCACAAAAACCTGAAATCCAACCCTCACGCGTCATATTATTTCATTGAAAAAAGCGATAAATACGACGGTGTGCGGCTCTACCTCACCAAAATCAAAGAGTCCCAGGATATGACCATAATCGAAGAAATCCGGAAAAAGCGTTATCCCATTTTCACCATGAAATACAATAACGAATCCAAGTACATCGTCTATTTCAAAGTAGAGAAGGCCCTGCCTCTCGTCGCCGACGGCGTACTGAAACGCGGCGTAACGCAGCAGTAACCATTACCAGCGAACGACAGTCCAGGGAAAGGAGAGACCATATGAAAGCTTCATCGGAGAAAGCCCATGCCATGTTCTCAGCGGCGCTTGAAATGGAGGGAAAGGGGAAATCCTTTTACAAAAAGGCGCACGCCGCCTGCACGCACGCTCCGGGAAAGGAAATCTTCAAAAACCTCATGGAAGACGAGGACGATCACATCAGGAAAATAAAGGCGCTCCATACCTCCATCGGTGAAAACGGTGGGTGGAAAGGCGCCCGGAAGAAGGAACCGCAGGCGCTGAGGGATCTAGGCCTCATCTTCAGGCAGATGGCAGAACGTCACGGGTCAGAGATTACGGCGGCGGCCGGCGACATCGAAGCGCTCGATGTGGGAATCGGTCTCGAACGCCGCTCGGTTGAATTTTACGAGAACCACCTGAAAAAGGCGGCGGACCCGGAGGAAAAGGAATTTCTCACGAAAATGGTCACGGAAGAAAAAACCCATTATGCCGTGCTCCAGGATATGAAGCTCTACCTTTCCGATCCCGCATCCTGGCTCCTCGAGAAGGAACGGGGCGGTCTTGACGGAGGCTGACGGCTTGTCGAAATCGGACGCATCAAAGGGAGTACCACGATGAAGAAAAATATCGTTATGGCGGCAGGCATCATCGCCGCACTGATTCTGTTTTCGTCGGGATACGCAGTGTGCGCGTCACCACCGGCCGCAGGAGACGTATTCCCCGCCCTTCAGTTGCCCGTGCCATCCGGTACGGGAGATAAAAGCTACCTTGGCATCCGCGGCGGTAATACCTTCATGATTCCCGACGTCAAGGCGAAGGTCGTTCTCATCGAAGTCCTGAGCATGTACTGTCCCTTCTGCCAGCGCGAGGCCCCGCACGTCAACGAGGTATTCGCACTCATAGAAAAGAATCCCGACCTTCGGAACCGCATCAAGGTCATCGGTATCGGCGCGGGCAACTCGCTCTACGAAACCCAGGTATACAGGGAGAAGTACGGTGTCCCCTTCCCCGTCATTCCCGACGGTGACTACATGTTTCACAAGGTACTCGGGGAAGTGCGTACCCCTTATTTCATAGGCATTAATAACGACGGGGGCATTCCGCGCGTGTTTTTCTCAAAGCTCGGCGGATTTCAAAATCCTGCAGAGTTTCTTGACCAGATAGTAAGGGAATCAGGACTGTGAGGAGGTGTTCCATGATACGCACCTGTACCGCCGCAGCCGTTATTGGAATCATAATGTGTGCGCTTTATACCGGACCGGCATTCGGCCTTTCCGAGGTATATAAGGATAACATATATACCCCGGGGAATCTCAAGCCCACGGACAGCACCCTCACGGTTGCCGTGGGCCAGCGTGCACCGGACTTCACCCTTCCCTCGGTACACCACGGCATGGTTTCTCTCGGCCAGTACCTGGGGAAAAAGAATGTGATGATTTCGTTCATTCCGGCCGCGTGGACACCGGTCTGTTCCGACCAGTGGCCCGGCTACAACATCGTGCAGGATCTCTTCGACCGCTACGATGCCGTTCTTCTCGGCATCTCGGTGGACAATATTCCCACTCTCTTTGCCTGGACGAACCAGATGGGGACCCTCTGGTTCCCGGTGCTGTCGGATTTCTGGCCCCATGGAAAAACAGCAGCGGCCTACGGCGTCCTCCGGTCAAACGGCACGGCGGAACGGGCGATATTCATCATCGATAAAAAGGGTGTCATCCGCTCTATTGACATACACGACATCAATGTGCGGCCACCTCTTGAATCGATAATAAAAGAACTGGAAAAGCTGAACCGCTGATGAGGGGCGCACGGCCGGGGAGTGTCCGGCATCGAATACTGAGTATGAGCACGGCGGCGGGTGATGATACGGATCCGCAGGAACTCACGCGCATACTCGAGGACCTCTACAAGCGCTACCACCGGAGAGCCTACGTTCATCCTGATCCGGTGGAGTTCCTCTATGGGTACGAAAACCCGGCCGACAGGGAGATTGCCGGTCTTGTCGCAGCATCGCTGGCCTATGGCAGAGTGACACAGATACTCAAGAGCGTGTCGTCGGTGCTCGCACCCATGGGGCCGTCGCCGTCGCACTATCTTGAGCATACAACAAAAAAAGAGCTTCTCCGGACATTCCGTCATTTCAAACACCGGTTTTCCACGGGAGAGGAGCTTGCGGAACTGCTCGCGGGAATACGGCGGGTGATTCATACATACGGTTCCCTCTATGCCTGCATGAAACATCACCTCGACGAAAGCGAGAATACCATCGTACCGGCGCTGACGCTCTTCGTGGAGGAACTCCGGGCGGAATGCACATCATCCTGCAACAGCCTTCTCCCCCTCCCCGCTGCGGGAAGTGCATGCAAGAGGCTCAATCTGTACCTTCGCTGGATGGTACGGCGGGACGGCGTGGATGTCGGCGACTGGGAAGACATACCGCCATCAAAACTCGTGGTTCCTCTGGACACGCATATGCATCGCACTTCCATTGCCCTGGGATTCACGAAGCGCTCTCAAGCGAACATGAAAACGGCGCTCGAGGTGACCGCATCATTCAGGACCATTGCGCCGGCGGACCCGGTCCGTTACGATTTCGTTCTCACAAGGCCGGGGATATGGAAATACGCCGGCCTTGCCGGCATGCTCCCGGAGATATGACTGAAAGGAATAACCCTTCATGAATCTTATCGACCGATGGAAAATACTCTGGGGCGTTGGCCTGATTTTTCTTTCCTTCTTCTTTTATGTGATCCACTACCTGATATTCAGGGACCTCCATCACATCATGATTTATTTCGTGGGCGACATCGCCTTTGTGTTCATCCAGGTCCTTCTTGTTACCATGATCATCCATGAACTTCTCAACTACCGGGACAAAAAGACGACGCTCTTCAAGCTCAACATGCTCATCGGCGCGTTCTTCAGCGAAGTCGGGACGAGGCTTCTCAGGACTTTTGCAGGATTCGACAAGAACCCGGAACGGATACGCAATGACCTCACCAGCTGTGCCGGGTGGCCGCTCGCCCGGTTCGCCAAGGCAGGCAAAGACTGCAGACAGTATGATTACGAAATCGATCCCCTGAAGGGCGATATGCAGGCACTCCGGGATTTCCTCGCCTCCAAACGACAGTTTCTCATCAATATGCTGCAAAATCCGGCACTCATGGAACACGACACCTTTACCGACCTCTTGTGGGCCGTCTTTCATCTTGACGAGGAGCTTGAAAACAGAGCCGATATCGGGGCACTCCCGAAGGCTGACATCGCCCATATTGCCAATGACATCAAGCGGTCCTATTCGCTTCTCACCGCCGAGTGGCTGAACTACATGGTGCACCTGAAGGAATATTACCCGCATCTCTTTTCTCTCGCCGCGAGGACCAATCCCTTCGATCCGAAGGCATCGGCGGAAATCACATCCGGATGACGATAAATGATTACACACTTTCTTGAAAATCCCGATCTCTATATTGGAGGCTCTCTCATCGCCGCGTACCTCGCCGCCTACGTAGGAGGGGTACTGACGTCTTTTACCCCCTGCATATACCCGGTGATTCCCATCACCATCGCCTATATCGGGGCACGCGGAAGTGCATCGAAACTGAGAGGGCTTGCCGTCTCCCTTGTGTATGTCCTCGGCATGGCGGTGACCTACACTGCGCTCGGCGGACTGGCGGCGTTCACGGGCCGGCTCTTCGGGCAGCTCCAGTCCAATCCGTGGATGTATTTTCTCGTGGCGAATATCTGCGTTCTCATGGGTCTTTCCATGCTGGGATTATTCACCATCACCATACCCGTCCCCCAGGCAATCGCAAATTTCAGGTTAACCGACCGGGATAAAGGCTTCGGGGGGAGCTTTCTCGTCGGCATCGTCTCGGGACTTGTAGTAAGTCCCTGCACGACACCCGTGCTTGCCGTTCTTCTGAGTCTTATCGCCGCAAAGCAGCAGGTTATGTACGGCATGAGTCTCATGTTCGTCTTCGCCCTCGGGCTGGGAACGCTTCTCATTATCATCGGAACCTTTGCACAGGCGCTTGCAGGTATCCCCCGCTCAGGTGTATGGATGACACGCATCAACAGGATATTCGGCGTGATTCTCATCGGCATGGGCGAATATTTTTTAATCAAGGCAGGAATGTTCTGGATATAAGGAGATTATATGGTGAGATTAAAAATGAGTTTGATTGTATGTACTCTGGCAGTCATTATGTTCTCGCTGACTGCCACGCCGGTTTTTTCCCAGGACGGCACCTGGAAACCGACCATTGAACAGAAAGCTCCTGATTTCACCCTTAAGGACCTCTCGGGAAAAAATTTCCGCTTAAGCAATCACAAGGGCAACGTGGTGCTTCTCGTTTTCACCGCTACCTGGTGCCCCTATTGCCGCACGGCCATTCCCTATCTGAAGGAACTGAATGCCACCTACAAACAGAAAGGCCTGGTCATCGCGGGTATTGATATCGAAGAATCGCCGCAGAAGGTCAGCGCCTTTGCCGCGAAGTATGACATCCCCTACCAGATACTCCTCGATACGGACGCCACGGTGGCACGGCTCTATCATGTCATCGGCATCCCGAATTTCATCCTCATAAATAAAGAGGGCGTCATCGTCTGTCAACAGTGCCGTGCCATCGACCCGTTGCTGAAATCACTGATGAAGTAATCCCTTATGGCGGGGCACGTGCCTTGCCGGGACGCTCATTATCTTCCGGAAAGGAAAAACCAATGGCCACACCAGTTAAATTGTACACATTGAGCACCTGCAGTCATTGCAAAGCGGCAAAACAGTTCCTCAGGGACCTCAATGTCCACTATGAGTGCACCGATGTGGATCTCCTCGATACGCTGGAGAAGGCCGCGGCGATGCAGGAAGTAAGAAAAATCAATCCGCAGTGCTCCTTTCCCACCATTATCATCGGGGAGAGGGTCATCGTGGGATTCAGGGAACGGGAAATAAAAGAGGCGCTTGGCCAATGACCGAAAAAGTGAATGCGCTTTACGAAATGCTGAAAAAGGTCCAGGAACCAAAGGGATATTATTTCAGCAATGATTCCGAAAGGACCTTCGAACTTCTGGCAGCGCTCATTCTCAACAGGGACCGATACGGCTATATGTGCTGCCCCTGCCGGCTGGCATCGGGAAACCGCGAAGCCGACAGCGACATCATATGCCCCTGCATCTATCGGACACCCGACGTGAAAGAATACGGAAGCTGCTACTGCAACCTTTACGTCTCACAAGAATGGAACGACGGCGCCATCCCCCACCCCTACGTTCCCGAGAGAAGACCCCCGGAAAAATTCCCTTACTAACGGGAACGTTACGCCGCGGAAAGCAATCGAGATTTTAATAAGGTAAACTTTTCCCCGCAGTCGTTTGCCCATGTCGGAAACCTGCTGTTCAGCATACCACACGCGGATTTCTTCAAGGTCTTTTACCGCCGAAACAGCAAAAGTGATTGTATGCTTTCGTGGCATAGTTTCAACTCAAGCCAAGACGCTTTTTAACATCGGCGAGATTCATTTCCCGGCCCTCTTCCAGGTCCATCAAGCCCTGGACGACGCCGCGCAGGAATGCCCGCTCTTCTGTTTCCGTTTCGTAATCCCTGAGTGATTGGACGACGGCAACGCCTCGTCCCCTGTTGGTCAACAGCACCGGCCGATGTGTTTTATCAACCTGATTAACAACCCTGCCGGGATTAGCCTTCATATCACTCAATTGGATGATGTCCTCGGAAAATTTAGTAGATGTTGGCATGGTTTCTCCTTCAGCGGTCTTCTAATGGTACCAATAATAGCACCTCTCAAATGACCTGGCAAAAAACTAACAATTCTTTAATAATTTTACAAAAAAGTAAAAGCCGTAAGTTTTTCCGTTTAACGGGCAATTTCTATAAAACGCACGCTTTCAAACGGTAATCGTTTATCTTAATGTGTTGTACATGCGTCTGATTCCAGTCTCCTTAATGCATTTTGCGTACGTACAAGCCAATAGCTTTCAGGAGTTACTTCCATCTCTCGATAGAGAGCTTCCGCTTTCTTCAGACTTTCCAAAGCCTCTACTTTTCTGTCGGCGTCGGCGAGCATCTCTCCTAAAAACACATATCCGAAAGCAGCCAGAGGCTTTAATTTAATTTCCTCAAGCATAGAGATTCCATGATGGATATTGTTATAAGCTTCATTAAAATCTGCGGGGTTCGTTCTGCTTTTTATGCGACCGATCAGTATCCACGCCATGCCCTCGGGGGTTTTCATTTTAAACTCCTGGGAAAGCTTCAGCGTCTGCTCAATACAATCCGTTGCGCTCTGCATATTTCCCAAGGCATAATGGATTATAGCTAAGAAAAAATAGTTCCACGGTTGCGAAGATGGTAAGCCTACCTCTTTCTGGATTTTAAGTCCCTTCTCAGCATGATCTTTTGCTGTTTTATAATCCCCCATCAGATAGTAGCCACCACCCAGCAAAGACCACGCAATACCTTTCATTAAATTCGTGCCTGCCTCTTCAAAGTGTTTAACCATTGTTCGTGCATGCTCAATCGTAGTATTGCCGTCTCCCGAATAAAAAGACATGCTGGAATAGGCAAAGTTCAGAAATCCAATTTCGTACCTGTCATTGACCTCAAAGGCAACTTTAAGCCCCTTCTCTAATACCGCTTTTGCTTCTCTTCTTTTTCCTAACCATCCAAGACTCATCCCGTACCATCCACACACTGCAGCATATGCATTCACGCCACCCGTGAAGAAATCCTTTTCACTGTGATTCTCTTCAAGAGGCCGCGTGGCCCTTGAAGCGATGTCAATCAATTTTATATAGCTGTCCGAAAAAAACAGTGCGGGACAAATATCTCGCGCCACGGAGATAAGAATGTCGATAGCTCCTGTCTTTTCTGCTTCATTGAAATATTTTTCTGTATACTCCAATGCGAGCGCCGAAGCTCCTTTGAGCGTATGATATATGCTCAATTTACTGTACACTGCCGTGAGACTTGGCGTATCTCCCAACTCTTGTGACAGTCTTTCCGCGTCCTGAAGTATTTCAAGACTGCCCTCAGGATAACTTAAAAGCATCATCACTGCGATGATTGAAAAGGAATGCTCAAGCTTCAGTCTCTTTATTTCTTCTGTTTCCGGCTGGGTATTCAGAACCTGAATTGCCTCCTTGTAAAATTGAATCGCCTCCCAGTTGGCGTAGTTCCGGGCCGCCTTATCACCCGAGAGTTTCAGGTATTCGCATGCCTTTTTGTAATTTTCACTCTGTGAGTAATGATAGGCCAGGATCTCGTAGAATTCAGGGAGACGGTCATGAAAGAGTTCTTCCATGACCAGACCAATCTTCTCGTGAATGGATCGACGTTCTTTTATCAATAGACCCTGGTAGACCACCTCCTGGGTCAGAGCATGCTTGAAGATATATTCCAGTTCAGGCTGAAGAGATCTGGTCTTGATAAGGTCGAGTTGTTCCAGGTTCATGAGGCTTTTATCGATAAATTGTTTCAGATCGCTGATCCGTTTGAGTATTTCGTACAGGAATGACCTGCCAATAACCGAGGCTTCCTGAAGGATTCTCTTGGTTTCACGTTCAAGCCGGTCAAGTCTTGCTGAGATAACCCCCTGTACTGTGGAAGGGATATCCTTGTCAGTTATGGGGCGTGTGAGTTTCCAGGAAACATTGTCCCTAACGAGGGTTTCTGTTTCAATAAGCGAGTTAATCACTTCCTCGAGATAGAACGGATTACCTTCCGCCTTATCCCGGATGAACGTCCTTAATTGCTTGGGTATGGTATCTGTTTTGAGGAGGGATTCCACCATGTCCTGGGCATCGGTAGGCGTAAGATCATGAAGTCTGATTTCGTAGTATGATTTGATACTGTTTATCTGGTGACTGGTGAAGAGGCTGAATGCAGGACGGCAGATACAAATGAAAAGCACAGGGTATCGCAGATCCATGAGGGTGTTTCTCAGGAGTTCCAGCGATGATGAATCTGCCCAGTGGAGGTCCTCAATGCAGATGATAGTAGGGGCACGTTTGCACAGATTCGCCAGAATTAACTGCATAGCCTCGTTCAGTTTTGATTTCCAGGACTCAGGGTTTACCTGTTCTATCTCTGAATAGGACAGGGAATAAAGACGTCCGAGATAGGGAATCAGGTCTTTACGTTCCCCGATAACGGCCGTTGCCCCCTTCTCCATCTTTAGCTTCAACTGTTCCAGAGAGTCTCCTTCTCTTATCTGCCAGGCGCGGTTAAGAAGATCAATTAACGGAAAATAGGGTATGTTCTGGGAGTAGCCATAGGAATGGCCTTCACGCCACTGGATCGTGTTAACGTCCAAACTACTTTTAAACTCTTCCACCAAACGGCTCTTGCCAGTGCCGGCATCACCTATAATTGAGAAGATGGTAGATTTGCCTTGGTGGAGGTTTTCAACAGCGTCTTTCAGTTGACCCATCTCGACCTTGCGACCGATTAGCTCTGACCTGAGTCCGGAAAGCCTATGGGTTTTTGAAGGGGCTTCTTTTGGTAATAGAACTCTGTATATCTGTATGGATTCTTCTTTGCCTTTTATCTTGACTGCTTTCTTCTTCTTGAACTCAAAATACCTTTCGGCATGCTGGTAGGTATCATATCCCACAATGATCTCATCAGTCTTAGCCATGCCGGAAAGGCGTGAGGCTATGTTGATGGTATCTCCTAATACTCCATGAGTGCCTTTCTCGAAATCTATGTCTCTTGCCACCACAAGTCCTGTATTGATTCCTGTGTGCATATAGAGAGGTCTTCCGATTGTTTTTTCAAGAGAGGGGCTTATTTCTCTTACCAGGTCATGGATCTCACGTGCCGCACGTATAGCTCTTACGGGATCATCCTCGTGAGTTTTTGGGACGCCGAAGATAGCCATGACGGCATCGCCTATAAACTTCTCTATGAAGCCTTCATACTTCACCACCACTTGGGATATCTTTCCGAAGATCCTGTCCATGATCTCCTTGACCTCTTCGGGGTCAAGTTTCTCAGTCATAGCAGTGTAGCCGGAGAGGTCACTGAAGAGGATGGTGACGTGTTTACGTTCGTGATCGGAAATTGGTACTGCATGAGTATCGGTCGTAGCGGGAATAGTGGCCGCAGGCATTTTTCCCAATGCTTGACCACATTCGCCGCAGAACTCAAATTGAACAGGATTGACGAATTTACATTGAGGACAGACTTGTTCCAGCTTGGCCCCACATTTGCCGCAGAACTTGATTCCCTCAGGATTCTCAAATTGGCACTTAAGGCATTTCATTATTTAACCATCATTAAGGTAATTTCCTCGTGTATCGGGCTATTTCCCAAAAATGCACGCTTTCAAACTGAAATCAAAGAGAAGCCAGTTCTTTCTCAGCTTTTTTCACCCATCCATCAGCACCGCCTTCCCGGAAGATGTCAATGGCCTTGGTGAGTTGTTCCTTGGCCCCTTGAATATCGCCTTTCTTCTTGAACCAGTCGGCATAGAGTGTGTAATCCTTGCCCAGGTACCAATGTATGGCATGCTTTGTGTCAAAGTCGATGGATCGTTTTATCCACTCTTCTGCTTGTGACATATGTTGATTATCAATATTTAAAAAGATCTCCCCTATGCAGCGTGACTCGTAAGATTCAGCCAATGCAAGCTTGCACTTTTCATGTGCATTGACCAACGCATTAAGCCTATTTATATCAATGTCAGGCTCACCCTTTAAAATCTCATTATTGATCTCCAATAATTTTTGAAAATTGAGCCAGGAAGGAAAAATTCTTGTATCTTCAAAGATTGCGCTGCATTGCTGATGATATTTCTTAGCTTTGTCGTAATCTTCCATGTCATGATACATGAGTCCTAAATGCATAGCCGTCCAGGCTCCCCAAGCCAAGAGAGACGCTTTCTCGAGATAAGCCAGTGCTTCCAGGAGATACTTCTCGGCTTCAGGGAAGTGGCCTTTAAAATAACAGATTGATCCATAAGTGGTGCATGCAAGCTGCTTTGCAATAACATCTGCGCCTTCTGCTGCATGCAACGCCTCTTGGCTTGTCTGTAAAGCTATGCTGGTTTTGCCTTGAAGAAAGTAATTCAGTGCAATAACACTTTTGGACATGGATATCCCTGAAGGGTTATTTACCATAAGGCTCAGATCCAATGCCGTCTTCAAACAATCCCAGCTTTCTTTAAGCTGCAAATATTGAAGCATGACAGCACCTGATGTGAAGTTTCCCTGCCATAAACTAAACATATCCCCAACCTGTGAGGCTCTTTTGAAAGCATCCCTTAAGTAAGGTATTGCTGTTGTGAAATCTTCTTCAACTATAAGGTGGTATAGACCTATGGCATTATAAATACTGGGCATTCTTTTTTGATAATTAAGATGCACCGCTAAGTCGACAACGGGTTCGACCGCTTCTTTTGCCTCAATGTGATAATTTAAATTAGTACTATATTCGGAAAGCAGTACCCTGGCATCAATGATCTTCTTTTGGATATGTTCAGACTGAGTGAGCCTTTCCAGACATGAAATGCACTGTTTGGCGTACGAGATGGCATCTTTATATGACGCTGCTTTTCGATATCGCTTTGCTTCCAGCCTGGCGTACTCAGCACCTTTCTCAAAGTTCTCACCGGCAATGCAGTGCCCCGCAAGCACACCATAGTAATAACAGACATCATCCTGGTAAATGTCCTCCATGGTATGGGCGATCTTCTGGTGGAGCTCCTTCCGCTTCCTGGCCAGGATGGAATCGTAGGCAACCTCTCTCGTCAGGTTATGCTTGAATATATATGTGCTGTCGGGATAGATACCCCGCTCGTAGATAAGCTCCGAGTCTTTGAGGGTGGAAAGCCTGGAGAGAAGATCCTGTTCGGGAAGACCGGTCACCATTCGTATGAGTTCATGACTGAACTCCCGCTCGATGACGGCACCCGTTCGAAGAAGCTCCCTCGCCCCCTCAGGCAAGTGGTCCACCCGGGCCATGATCACATCCTGAATGGTAGAGGGGATTGTGACTGTCTTAATATCCTTGGCCAGTTTATAGGTGCCGTTCTGCTTCTCTATAATTTTCAATTCCTTCAGGGACTTGATGAATTCCTCGATGAAAAAGGGGATTCCCTCCGTTTTGCTTAAGGTGAGCTCCGCAATGTCTTTTTCGAGATCCTTGGTACCAAGCAGGTGATTTACCATGAGGAGGCTCTCCCGGTTGGAGAGCCGGTTCAAGGTGATCTGGCTGTGGTAGGAACGGTTCCCCCAGGTGTGGACAAACTCGGGCCGGTAGGTGAAGATGAGAAAGACCCTGGCGCCGGATATACTGTTGAGTATCTCCTTCAGGGTATCCTCGGAGCTCCGGTCGGTCCAGTGGAGGTCCTCAATCGCCATAATCAACGGTCTTAACTCGGAGCCTTTAATCGTAATCTGTTTCAGCGCCTCCAGCGTCCTGTCTTTCCGTGCTTCCGGACTCATGGGAATCTGGCCGATGCCGCTTTCCTTGACAGTCAGCAGCTCCAAAAGATAGGGCATATGGGTTGCTGCATCAATCTGGAGCACCTTGAGAAACTGTGTGACCTTCTGATGGATCTCCGCATCGGTATCGGTATCCTGGATGTCAAAGGTGGCCCGCAGGATATCCACGATCGGATGATAGGCAATATTTCTGCTGTAGGAGAGGCATCTTCCCTCCAGGAATGTGGTATCCTCATTCGTCACGGCCTTTCTAAATTCATACAGAAGTCGTGATTTGCCGATCCCTGCCTCGGAGATAACCGAGATGGCCTGGCCTCTCCTTTCCTTAGAGCGTTCATAGCCGTCGATCAGGAGTTCCAGTTCCCGCTGTCTCCCTACAAAGGGGGTCAGTCCCCTTTCTGTACTCACATCAAACCGCGTCCGTCTGGTGCTTGGAGCAATGACACGGTAGACGCGGACGGATTGCACCTTACCCTTAATTTCCCGCTCCCGCAGAAACTCAAACCGGAAATATCCTTCCGTGAGCTTGAAGGTATCTTCCGTTACATACGTAGTCCCCGGCTCTGCTATGCTTTCCATCCGGGAGGCAAGATTAACGGTGTCGCCTACCGCCTTGAAATCCACCCGGAGGTCATTCCCCAAAGTACCCACGACAACAGGACCTGTATGGATGCCGATGCGCATCTGAATCGGGAGTATATCACCTTTGTCCTGTTTGACTCTCTCGTTGAAAAGGGTCATCTCCCGGTGAATGGATATGGCAGACCGGATGGCCCTCTGTGGTGCATCTTCCAATGCGATGGGAGCACCGAACAAAGCCATGATCCCGTCACCTGTCATCTCATTGACCGTTCCCTCGTAGTCATGGACCTTGTGAATGAGAATTTCATAGACCTGATCCATGATAGCATAGGCGTCTTCAGGACCAAGCTTCTCCGTAAGGGGAGTAAAACCCTTCATGTCACAGAACATCACCGTGACCTGCTTCCGTTCGCCTTCAATCTTGTTCCTCTGGGAGAGGATCTTCTCGGTGATGCCCCCGGGCAGGTACTTCTGGATCTTGGCTATCTTCTCGTCAAAGGAAAGGTCGGGGGGAACGTGAGATGATGGGACAGAGGGAGTCGTGAGGGATTGGCCACAATCGCCGCAAAACTTGCTCCCGGGTTGATTGATCATTTGACACGATGGACAGGCAAGAACAAGCTTCTGTCCACATTCGTTGCAGAACTTATAACCCTCAGGATTTTCAATTCCGCAATTTGAACACTTCATGATTTCCTGTAATCGTTCATCTGTCTATCTTCTCAAAACACACGCTTTCAATTGGTTATCATTGATCTTAATGCGTTGTACCCGCTTCTAATTCCAGTCTCCTTAATGCATCTTGAGTACGGACAAGCCAATAGCTTTCAGGAGCTACTTCCATCTCGTGATAGAGAGCTTCCGCTTTCCTCAGGCTTTTTAAAGCCTCGTCCTTCCGACCCGCACTGGCGAAGAACTCACCGAGGTGAAGATACCCTACAGCGCTCAACGCATTTAATTTTTTGTCCTCTAATATTGAAATACCATCCTCGATCTGGTGCTGCGCCTCTTCGATAATGGTCGGGGTGATGTCCCTTGATATACATCCAAGGAGTACTCGTACCGTACCTTCAATATTTTTTGCGTTGCACTCCTGTGACAGTCTTGAAGCCTCTTCAGCATACTCCCTGGCACGTCTCAGATTACCTACAGCCCTCAGCGTCATTGCCAGAAACATATGACCCAACGATACCATGTAGGGCTGGCCAGACTCTTTCGCAAGCGAGAGTCCCTTCTCGCCGGCATCTAATGCTTTTTTGTACTCTCCACGGAGATAATAACCAGCCCCGAGAATAAACCATGCAGCTTCGAGGCTAAGAGAAATTTCTGCCTCCTCGTAGATTTTAATGGCTTCCCGTGCATGTGCGATCGTACTATCCCCGTCTCCCGCCCAGTATAGGAGGTTGCTGCTTATCATTTGTGTAAACCCCATGCCCCATTTATCATTTGTTTCACGGGCATTCTGGAATCCTTTCTCTAAAACATCAGTCCCCTCCTTGAACCTTCCCATCCATCCTAAAGAACCACCGTAAAGCGCGCAGAGTACTGAGTACACGCTATACCCCATTCCAAAAAAGTCCTTTTCCAGATGATGCTCCTCGAAGAGATGAATGGCTCTGCCTCCGATGTCCACATTTTTCGTAACATCAGCTGTCATCCAGTTTGCAGCACAAATTATGCTTGCGCTTCGTGCAATAAGTCCCAAATCTTTAATCTTCTCCGCCGAAGCGAAACACTTCTCGGCGTATTCCAGCCCGAGGGAGGGATTGCCGGTATTTGAATGATATAAACTCAAACTAATTTGCATGTGCACAAGGCTTTCTTCGTCCCCCAATTCATAAGCGAGCTTTTCCCCATTTTGAAATATTTCAAGGCTACCCTCCGGGTAACTCAAGTAAAAGGGCGCGGTTCTCATCAGGAGGTATACCTTCAACTTTTCTTTTTTATTTTCCAGACTCTCCGGCTGGGCATCCAGTGCCTGGATCGCTTCTCGGTAGAAGCGGATGGCTTCCTGGTTTGAGTAGTTCTTTGCTGCCTTATCTCCGGAGAGCTTCAGGTACTCATAGGCCTTCTGGATGTTATCGCTTTGTGAGTAGTGATACGCAAGGGTCTCATAGAATTCAGGGAGACGGTCGTGAAAGAGATCCTCCATTACCTGGCCGATCTTTTGATGTATCAGTCTGCGTTCTTTGAGAAGAAGCCCCTGATAGACCACCTCCTGGGTCAGCGCATGCCTGAAGAAGTACTCCAGGTCAGGCTGAAGGGATCGTGTCTTGATGAGGTCGAGGCGCTCCAGACTCGTGAGGCTCTTGTCGATATAGCCTTTCAGATCACTGATCCTTTTCAGTATCTCATAGAGGAATGACCTGCCAATGACAGAGGCTTCCTGGAGAATGCGCTTTGTCTCTCTTTCCAGACGATCAAGACGTGCAGAGATGACGCCCTGTACCGTGGATGGAATGTCCTTGTCGGTCATTGCTCGTGTGAGCTTCCAGGAACCGTGGTCACTTAATAATATATCCGTTTCGATTAGTGAGTTGATGACCTCTTCCAGGTAGAAGGGATTCCCCTCTGCTTTGTCCTGAATGAACTTCCTGAGCTGTCTGGGGATAACGTCTGTTTTGAGAAGTGATTCGACCATACTCTGGGCATCTGAAGGCGAAAGGTCCTGGAGTCTGATTTCGCTATAGGACTTAATACTACCCGCCTGATGGCTGGTAAAGAGGCTGAAGCTGGGGCGGTAGATACACAGAAAGATGGCAGGATACCGGAAATCGGTGAGGATACTCCTCAGGAGTTCTATGGATGAAGGATCTGCCAGCTGGAGGTCTTCAATACATATGACAGCGGGGGCGCGTTTGCAAAGATTGGCAAGTATCAACTGCATTGCCTCATAAAACCGCGTCTTCCTGATTTCGGGGCTTACCTGCTCTATTGCCGGGTAAGAAAGGGAGTAGAGGCTTCCCACGTAAGGAATTAAATCCTCCCGTTCGCCAATGAGGGCTTTGGCAGCTCCCTCTACCTTTCGCCTCACCTGGTCTGGTGTATCTCCTTCTTTTATCTGCCAGGTACGGTTGAATAAATCGATGAGAGGAAAGTAGGGTATGTTCTGTGAGAAGGCATAGGCATGTCCCTCACGCCACTGGATTTCTTTAAGATTAAGGGTGTTTTTAAATTCCTCTACAAGGCGGCTCTTCCCTGTACCGGCATCACCTACGATGGAGAAGATAGAACCTTGTCCACGCTTGAGATTCTCCACCGCCTCTTTCAGTTGTCCCATCTCCATGCGACGGCCAATGAGCTCGGCCCTCTGTCCGGAAAGCCCGTGAGTCTTTGTGGGGGTCTCTTTGGGAGATGTTACCTTGTAAATCTTTACAGGTTCAATTTTCCCCTTCACGGTTACCGATTCGAGTCCCTCAAAATTAAAGTACCCTTCCGCTTGATGATGGGTCTCAACT
>JAPLJO010000060.1 GCA_026388515.1 Deltaproteobacteria bacterium
TTTTATTCTTTATAGGAATGGCAACCTATCTTACCTTGCTTACAATGAAGAAAAGAAAGATGTTGGAAAGCAGGTAGGATAACCATTCATATCCGCATCTGCTGAATGAGTTAAGCGGGAATTATTTGACCAATTCACTTTATACGTCTTAATTTCATCGACTCGAGGATTTCTTACCGTCACCTAATAGTAAGGACTCAACAGTAGAAGAAGTCTCCCTGAAGTGAGCATCACAATATTTTCTCTTTGATATAAGCTTTTTATTGGCACCGGAAGGTGAGAATATATGACGCAGAGAAATCAAAAAAATCGTAGATGCCAGGTATGTGGCAGGGATTCCTTACATATTGATCTGGTATCTGCTGTTATGGTGAGACCGGCTATTGTATCGCTCATTGAAAAGAAGGTTCCGCAATGGTCGAGTGAGGGGTTCATCTGTGTTGACGACCTGAATGATTATCGAGTCGAATATATTCGTACAATCCTCGAAGCGGAACGGGGCGACCTCTCGGCTATTGATAGAGAAGTACTGGAGAGCATGAAGACACAGGAATTACTCTCTACTCATATCGAGGACGAGTTCCAGGCTTCAAGGACCCTCGGGGAGCGTCTTGCGGACAGAATCGCGACGTTTGGTGGAAGCTGGATATTCATTGCAATATTCATGGCGACTGTATTTTTTTGGATGGCGATCAATACTACCTATGTGCTTCTAAAGCCATTCGATCCATTCCCGTATATTCTCCTTAATCTTGTGCTCTCATGCATCGCCGCCATTCAGGCTCCTATAATCATGATGAGCCAGAACCGTCAGGAAGCCCGTGATCGTCTTCGTGCAGCACATGATTATCAGATAAATTTGAAAGCGGAACTTGAAATCAGGCAACTCCATCAGAAGATCGACCATCTCTTATCGCACCAGTGGGATCGACTGATTCAGATTCAGGAAATTCAACTTGAGATGATGAGAGAACTCGAACTGCAGAAGCACACCACTGTGAGACATTAATACCAGGGGTTGAATTTTCTGATGCCACTTGAGCAGCTGATTACAAACTACGGATATATTATTATCTTCTTCGGAACACTGCTGGAAGGTGAAACAGTCCTTGTCCTGGCGGGATTTCTTGCACATCGTGGATACTTGGAACTTCCCCTGGTCATAATCACTGCATTTGCAGGTTCGTTTATAGGTGATCAATTCTTTTTTTATCTAGGTCGCATAAAGGGCATTTCACTGATAGAAAGGCATCTTTCCTGGAAAGCAAAATACGACCGGGCATCCGCACTCCTCCACAAGCATCAGATTCCGGTTATCCTGTGTTTCAGGTTTATCTATGGTATGCGAACAATCACGCCTTTTCTGATAGGATTGAGTCGGGTGAAACCCTCCATATTTTTCCTACTCAATGGTATAGGTGCTCTTCTATGGGCAGTCGTGATTGGATTTCTTGGATATTTCATT
Source organism: Deltaproteobacteria bacterium (assembly GCA_026388515.1). Taxonomy (GTDB): domain Bacteria; phylum Desulfobacterota; class Syntrophia; order Syntrophales; family UBA2210; genus JAPLJO01. The sequence goes on from JAPLJO010000060.1 coordinate 1,466, forward strand.
GGCAATGCGCTCGAACTTATATTTCAGGAAGTCAGGCGGTATGAAATCATTGTTATCATAACAATCATATGCATCGGTGTGATTATATGGTCATACCATTTTATTCGAGGAAGCTTAAAAAAATGGTGACTTGAATCGAAAGTCGGCATCTATCAGCAACGGTCATTACCAAACGTAATGGCATTTTCTAAATGTTTCGGTGGCAATGAAATAAGAATATCAATGTTATTAAGTTGAAGTCAGAGTCTTTATCAAGTGAGGTCTAATATGACAGAAAAAAATGACAAAGATCGCAAAACATATTCTCCCTGTTTCTTCGAATCTCCTGGGACTCAGTTTCATATTGTTGAGTTTCATCAAGCTTTCAGATTTTAGTGCCAAGACTATTATTGATGAGATTCTCGGAGTGGTGGTGGTTCTTTTCCTTGCTTCCAGTATTTTTTCGTATGCATCAATGCGGTCACTCAGGCAATCGGATTTTTTTGAAAAAGTAGCAGATGTTATTTTCTTTGCAGGGCTGATTTCATTGACATTGATTTCCATGATGATAGTTTTCGAAATTGTATAGCACATAGAATGTATGTGATACTCGGCTGCTCTACCCGGCATGACCGGTGATAGCCTCTATCAGTTCCGGCCAGGCCTGGGGGGGCACGTCATGCCCCATTCCTTTTACTATGTGAAGTTTCGCCCCGGGGATCGTTTTGGCGGTGGCGCCGCCGTGGGCGAAGGGGATAAGCGGATCGGCATCGCCGTGAAGGACCAGCGTGGGCACTGCAACGGATCGCAGAGCCTCCTTGCGACTACCGGAAACCATTATGGCTGCTATCTGCCGGGCCAGTCCCGGCAGTGAAACGCCGCGCTCGAAGATCCGTCGGGCACGTTCCCGGAGAAATGCCTCGTCGAGAGGCATGATAGTGCCGCCAATGACCTGCCACGCCTTCAGAGAGCCTGCAATGAAGCCTTCACGGTCCATTGGGATGGGTTTCGTCAGGACTTCCAGTGCTTCCGGTGTGGGATAAGGGAGGGTGGGATCGAGGGTCCACATGGATGAGGACAGGGAGGTGAGTGTCCGTACCCGTTCGGGATAGTGGATAGCCATGGTCTGGGCGATCATGCCCCCCATGGACATGCCTGTAATATGGGCCGATTCAATCCCGAGGGCATCCATCAGGCCCAGCACATCCCCGGCCATATCCTGAAGCGTGTAGGGCACATCGACAGATGTGCCTTCTTTCAAAGACAGACCTATCTGTTGAATATCGGGAATACCTGCATCGTTAAGCCATGTCGAGTGGCCTATATCACGGTTATCGAAACGAATGACCCTGTAGCCCTTGCAGGCGAGCTGCTCGCAAAATTTCTCATCCCAGGTAATCATGGGCATAGTAAATCCCATGATCAGGATGAGAGGCGGCGCCCCTGGCTTCCCAAAGCTGTCATACGCGATTTCAACACCGTTGGCCGGCACCCTGGATTCAGCTTCATAATGAACGTGGTGCATGGTTTTACCTCACTTTTTCAATCCCCGAACCACTCCTTTTCCATCTTCACGGTGAGGCCGTCGCCGCTCCGCATGAGGCGCGTGGCGAGGCCCTGCGTCTTCGGGAGTTCGTATTCGAAGAAATAGCGACAGGTGGCGAGCTTGCCTTTGTAGAAAAGGGCATCCTGCGCCGCCGGCAATTTCGCGAGCGCATGGTGTGCGGTGATGCCCTGGATAAGCCACTGCCACGCGATCGCGGTGATGCCGAACATTTCGAGGTAGAGTGTCGCGTCCGCGAGAAACACCTCGATGTCCCCCTTGACAGCAAGACCCGTGAGAGCTCCGGTGACCTCTTTCAGCCGTTCGAGAGCGGTGGTGAGCGCCTCGGCGCATGACTTGAGTTCGTCAATACTTCCCGCGCCGGCGATTGTCTTTTCCGCCTCTCCGAGAAAGAGCATGAATGCCTTCCCGTTTTTCATAACCACCTTTCTGCCGAGCAGGTCCATTCCCTGCATGCCCGTGGTGCCCTCGTGAATGGGGTGGATGCGGACGTCGCGGTAGTACTGCTCCAGCGGGAACTCATCGCAGTAGCCGTAGCCGCCGAGGCACTGGAGCCCCTGGCTCACGGAGAGGATGCCCATCTCCGAAGGATAGGATTTGGCAATGGGGGTGAGTATTTCAAGGAGGAGTTCATTCGTTTCTTTTTCTTCGCCGTCGGTGACGTTGACGAGGTCGGCGTATATCGCACACTGGAAAATAAGGGAGAGCGACCCCTCCACAACGGCGCGCTGGAAGAGGAGCATACGCTTCACGTCGGCGTGCTCGATGATGGGAATCTGCGGTTCCTCCGGATTCTTCGAGGTGATTTTTCTCCCCTGCGGGCGCTCCATAGTGTATTCGAGGGAGGCATAGTACGCCGCCGAGGCAATGGCCGCCGCGCCCATGCCGACCTCTATTCTCGCCTCGTTCATCATCTGAAACATGTGCCGTATACCCTTGTGCGGCTGGCCCACGAGCCATCCCCGGCAGTCGCCGTTTTCGCCGAGGGCGAGCTGGGTGATGGGTGCCCCGCGATAGCCGAGCTTGTGGTAGATGCTGACACAGTTGAGGTCATTGGCGACAAGCTTCCCCTTTTCATCGGGGCGCATCTTGGGGACGACGAAGAGGGATATCCCCCTGATGCCCGCCGGCGCGCCTTCGATTCTTGCCAGCATCAGATTTACCACGTTCTCGACGCAGTCATAATCGGCGCAGGAGATGAAAATTTTCTGTCCCTTCATGAGATAGTATCCCTTGTCCGTCGGTGTTGCTGTGGTGGTGAGGTCGGTGAGCGACGAGCCGGCCTGGGGCTCCGTGAGCGCCATCGTTCCCTGCCACTGCCCGCTGAACATCCTGGGGATGTAGGTGTCAATGAGCTCTTTTGAGCCGAAGGAGGCAATCAGATGTGCCGCGCCGGAGGTGAGAAAGGGATAGACGCTCGCCGAGTAGTTCGCCGCCGCGAAAATGCCCCGGAAGGCCGTCATGATGGTATTCGGAATCTGCTGGCCGCCGAGCTCATAGGAGGCGTGGGCGCCAATCCATCCGCCGCCGCCGCACTCCTTCACCACGGTCTCGACGACGGGATGCACCCGCACCGTGCCCTTCTCGAAGACAGGCTGGTTCCTGTCCATCTCGGCGAGGGCGGGATAGAGAATGTCCCTCCCCATCTTCATGCCCGTCTCCAGGACCATATCGAAGGTTTCCTTGCCGTGGTCGCTGAAGAAGGGATACTTCGCGAGTGATGCTGTATCGAATACTTCGTACAGGAGAAAGTGAAGGTTTCTCATGCTCATGAATTTTTTTGCCATGGTGCGTGTCCTTTCGTGTATTGCAGGGTGAAATAATTTCAGCCTTTTGATGAATCGGAAAGAATCTGCGCGATGGTCATCGCCTGGTTCCGGTCCTCGAGCCGTATCGCGTCTTCCAGGCTCATGCCGCCGGTATTTCTGTCGAGGGCTTCTTTTGTAAGCCGGAGCCCCAGCGGCGATTTTCCCGCCATGGTGCGGGCCAGCGCCATTGCTTCGTCCATGAGCCGCTCCTTTTCGACGATTGCCTGGACGAAGCCGATGCGGTGCGCTTCCGGTGCGTGCATGAATTCGCCGGTGAGAAGGTAGCGCGCGGCATTGCCGTTTCCTATGGAGCGCGGAAGCAGCCACGAAGACCCCATGTCGGCGCCGCCGAAGCCCAGGTTGATATAGGCGCCCTGAAACCGTGCATCCGGCGTGGCGATGCGGATATCGCAGGCCATGGCGAAAGAAAACCCCGCGCCCACGGCGGCGCCGTGGATGGCGCCCACGATGGGCTGGGGACACTGCCGCATGAAGAGAATCATATCCGAATAAAGGCGCTGGTTTTCGTAGGCCGACTTGGGCGTGTACTTCTTCTCGGGATTCATGATGGCAGGGTCCCGGATGTCGAGGCCCGCGCAGAATCCTTTGCCGGCGCCGGTGAGGATGAGGACCCGCGTTTCGAGGTCATCGATCCGTTCCTTCAGGCAGTGCCGGTATTCGTCCCGCATGGTGAAATTGACGGCGTTCAGACACGAGGGGCGGTTGAGCGTGATGATGCCGACCGGTCCTTCCCGTATGAACTGGATGGTGGTGTATTCCATGTATGGTCCCTCCCGTAAGTGATGCATTCTGCGACAGGGAAGCATTAACAGGATTTGCCGGAGTTTTCAATGCCGGATAACAATTCCGGCATTGCCCGGTCCCTCTCTTTGTGCTTGCGTCCTCCCTCCCCAAGGCATTATAGAGAGCTCCTGCAACGATACGAAAGAGGAGGCACGCTCATGGCGAAGATCCGGAATCCGGGAGTCATAGGGAAGGCGCTTGACGAGGCGGTGCGGGAGATGCCCGACGGGAGAATGTATGTATACAAGGATCGTACGATTTCCTTCAGGGAGGTGGATGAGGCCTCGGATCGCGTTGCGGCGGGACTTATAAAGCGGGGCATCGCCAAGGGCGACCGCATCGGCATCATCGCCCTCAATCAGCCCGAGTGGCTCTATGTGTATTTTGCGGCGGCGAAGATCGGTGCCGCGGTGGTGGGGCTGAATGTCCGCTACCGCGACATGGAACTCGAGTATATGCTGAACCAGAGTGAAACAAAGGCGGTGCCGTGAAGGACTTCATCTTCATCGGGGGCGGGGGATTTCCGGGGAGCGTTTCCTTTGATTCACTCCTCGTGGAGACTCCCGACAAAAAGCTCATCGATACGGTGAAGGCGGATGTAAAACCCGAGGACCTCATCATCATTATCTACACCTCTGGAACGACGGGAACGCCCAAGGGGGCGGCTATCACTCACAAAAGCCAGCTTGCCTCCGCGGTGGCACAGGTTAACCATGCCCGGATCACACCGGAGGACTGCATGCTCATCATCATTCCGCTCAATCACGTGGGGGGAATCACCTGTGCCGTTCTTTCGAGCCTCCTGGGGAGGACCATGGGGATTCTGATTCCATTTCCCGACCTCAACGAGATCGTCGAAAAAGCGCGGACATATAAACCCACAATATATGGTGGTGTGCCGACGCTCTACGCCATTCTTTTCATGAACCAGGATTTTCTCGCCCTCGATTTTTCGAATGTGCGGATCGCCATTTCCGGAGGATCGAACGCGGAGCCGGCGCTTCTCACGCAGATACAGAATGTCTTTCCAAAAGCCGTGGTGATGAATCTCTACGGCCTCAGCGAAACCTCGGGAGCTGTCGTTCTCAGCCCCTGGGAGTGTGATTTCGAAACCACTGTCCGCTCCATCGGGAAACCCATCGGTAATTTCAGGGTGCAGGTGATTGACGGCGAGGGAAATGCCCTTCCCGCCGGTGAAATCGGCGAGCTCTGCTTCAGGGGCGACGCCGTCTGCAGCGGGTATTACCGCATGCCCGGGGCGACCGCGGAATCCTTCGACAGCGACGGGTGGCTTCACACGGGTGATATGGGATTCGTTGACGGGGAAGGGTACATTGTGCTCAAGGGACGCAAAAAAGAGATGTATGTCCAGGGCGGATTCAACGTCTATCCCGTGGAAGTCGAGAACCTCATTGCGAAACATCCCAAGGTGTTCATGGCGGCGGATATCGGTGTGCCCGATCCCGTGCTGGGGGAGGTGGGAAGGTGCTATATCGTGCCGCGGCCCGGGACCAACCCCACGGCGGAGGAAATCATCGCCTACTGCAGGGAGCACCTTGCCGATTACAAGATACCGCGCCAGATCGTATTGAAAGATGCACTCCCTCTGACGCCGGTGGGAAAGGTGATGAAGCTGAAACTGAAGGAGGACTTCGAAAAAACCGGTGCCTGACAGCGGGCGGCGGCGGATTGATTTTCCTGCCTTTCGGCGGCCGGAAAATCTTTCACTGCCGGGCGTTAAATGCTGTTGACATCGCCACCGCTTTTCATTAAAAGACCGCGTGACAGGACAAGCGGACTCATTCCACCCCTTCCCCTGCGCTGAGGTTGCCGCCCTGCCATATGAGATATTATACCTCAAGGAGGATTACCCGATGTCCATGATTGAATATTCGCTTGACGGACACATTGCCGTTGTCACCATGAAAAACGGCGAGAACCGCTTTAACCTTCCCTTCCTCACGGAGTTTTTGAATGTTCTCGACATCCTCGAGAAAGATACGGAAGCCACGGTACTCGTCGTGAAGTCGGCCCATGAAAAAATATTTTCAAACGGGATTGATCTCGATTGGCTCATGCCGTTCATCCAGAATAATGACATCGCCACGTCGAAGAAGTTCATCAACCAGTTGATGGCGCTCTACAAGCGCATACTCATGTACCCCATGATTACCGTCGCCGCCATCACGGGACACGCCTTCGCCGGCGGCGCCATCATGGTATGTTATTTTGATTACCGGTTCATGCGTTCCGACCGGGGGTTTCTGTGCTTCCCTGAGGTGGACCTCGGCATCCCCTTCATTCCCGGCATGATCGCCGCCATGAAAAGGGCGGTTCCCCTCTACAAACTGGAAGAGATGGTGTACGAGGGCAAGCGCCTCACCGGTCAGGAGTGCGAGAAGCACCACATCGTGACGAAGGCCTGCACCATGGATACACTCATGGACGAGGTATTCACCTTTTCGCGGGCGACGAACAAGCGGCGTGCCGTCATCAGGGAACTCAAGAAGGAAATGAATAAACACGTCCTCCACGCGTTGGAGGTGGAAGATCCACCGGTTATTGAATCGGGAAGATTCTACGTGTAGCGGCGGTGACGGAAAAGATTACGTCGGTGCGGACCGCGCCGGCCCTCTACACCATCACCCTGATGGGCAATACCACGGTGGTAATGCTGTTCCACTGGAGGCGGCGCTGGATGGCGTAGGCCGTCTCGTTGTGCAGTATCTTCTGGAACGGGTTTTCCTGTTTGAATACCAGTTTTCCCGCAAAGACGACGGACCGGGGAAACTCCTTCGCCAGTGACTGGCAAAGGTCGGTCGCCGTCTCCACCACGTCGGTGCCCGCCTCCATTCTGTAGAGTGCGGGATACCCGTGCGACCGGCAGAGCGTCACGTATTTTTCCAGGTTCTCCCGTGTCGATTTCTTCAGCGACTCGAATTCCGCGATTCCCTTGAACGAGCCTGAATCAATTTCCGCGACGGACACGAAGACAAAGTTCTTGAAGAGGCCGGGGAATCCCCGGACGATGGAGAGCCACGTATGCAAGCCGAAGCCGTTGAACCCGCTCACCAGAAGAATGGCGGTCATTTCACCGGGATTCGGCGGGTCAGTGTTCGTTTTTGCACCGTTTTTGATGGTGGAGGTGATGTCCTCGAGCGAGCGGACGCCCCGCCGGACTTTCTTGTAGTGCGCCCTGATGAGGAGGCAGAGCCCGATGAGAAGCGACGTGATGAGAATCGTGAGCCACCCGCCCTCGGTGAATTTTTCAAACACCGTGACCGTGAGGATTGTGATGCAGAGCATTAATCCGATGAGGTGAATGGTGGTATGGCGCGCCCAGGCGTCGTCACTCTTCCGGTTTCTGATAAAGAATCGTATCATGCCCAACTGCGAGAGGGAGAAGGTGATGAAGACGTTGATGGCGTACATGACCACGAGTGCCGACACGGAGCCGCGAGTATAGATAAGCAGTGCGAGGGCGGCGCCGCTGATGATGAGCACCCCATCCTGCATAGTGAGCCGCTCCGAGAGCGATGCGAAACGCCGCGGAAGCCAGGAGTCTATCGCCATGTTTGCCATGACGCTGGGACCTCCGGCGAAGCCCGACTGGGCGCCCACCACGAGAAGCGCGCCCTCGGAGAGAATGGTGATAAAGGAGATCCAGCTCCCCAGCGGCCAGGCCGAAAATGTCATGTCGGCGAGGATGGCGTTCATCGTGCGGCCCGCGACAGGTGCCACCGCATAGAGTGAATAACAAATGAAAAGCCCCGCTGCAGTGAATGAAAGTGATGCGGCGAGGTAGAACATGGTTCTCTTCCCCGAATGCACCTTCGGCTCCCGCATGACATGCATGGCGTTCGAGACTGCCTCGATACCCGTGTAAGTGCCGCCGCCGAGTGAAAAGGCACGGAGAAAGATGGCTAGTACGCCGATGAACCCGATAGTGACGAGGTCGGTGCTGATGTTCCCCCTGAATTCCTGCACCACAGTGGTGAATCCATCCGCATGGCTTCCCATTCCCCAGATAATCATCGCGAGGTGGGTGACGACGAAGACGATGAAAATGGGGGCGAGGATTGTCACTGATTCCTTGAAGCCCCTGAGGTTCAATATTACCATGATGAAAAGAAGGAAGATGACGAAGAGAAGCTTGTACTTCAGAAATTCAGGGGGAAGGTAGCTGAAGACGGCATCACCGCACGCCGAGAGCGACACGGTGATGGTGAGGACGTAATCCACCAGAAGCGAGGCGCCGGCAACGAGCCCCGCATTTTTCCCGATGGTATAGGTTGAGACGATATAGCCGCCGCCGCCGTGGGGGAAGTGCTCGATAATCTTCGAGTAGGCGTAACTGATGATAATGACGGTGAGCGCCGTGGCGAGGGCCAGAAAGACGCCGAGATAGGTGTGCGTTCCCAGCGCCTTGAATGCCTCTTCGGGACCGTACGAGGACGATGAAAGGCCGTCGGCCCCCAGGCCGATCCAGGCCAGCACCGGGATGAGTGAAATCTTGGTAAAGATTGACGGTTCGTTGACATCGCGGGGTTTTCCTATGAACCTTCGTGACAGTCGCTGCCGGAAGGTAAGTTCATGCTCTGACGGTAAGGGATCCATAGATGGTTGCGGTCTTTCGAGCCTCCGTGGACTTCCCATTTCCGGGAAGCCGTCGCAGTACACTCGTGCTGAGTGCGGTATTATGGTGAAGACGAATGAATATTGCAACGTGAAAATGATGGCTTCGTAAAAAGTCCATCTGCGGCGTTACGCTTCATTCCTCGTCATTGCGACGTACGAGTAAGTACGTCTCATTCCTCGGACTTTGCGCGCCTTGCATCTGAAGCTTTTTACTTTGCCATCACAAGTCCGACTTTTTGCGAGCATATCAAACTTGATGGTCCGCAAAAGTCAGAATGTGGACTTTTTACGAAGCCATCAATCTTGCGGTTGCCGGGGAAAGTGATATATACGAGAACACTCATGAAAAGCGCCGGGGAGGGGGCTTCATGCGGGACCCGGAACGGGCAGGGAGAATGCGTCGTGCACACGAGTGCTTCCGATAAGAACATGAAAGAGTACCGGCTGTATCCAGTGGTGGCGGCTGTCTTTGTCACGGTCCTTATTATTTCGAATATTATTGCCGTCAAGATAATTGCCGCGGGTCCCGTGGTGGTGCCCGTCGCGGTCATCGTCTTCCCCATATCCTATATCTTCGGGGACGTGCTCACCGAGGTGTACGGATACTCAAAAGCCCGCAGGGTCATCTGGACGGGGTTTGCCTGTAATCTCCTGGCCGTGGCGGTGATCTGGCTGAGCATCAAGCTCCCTCCAGCCCCATTCTGGACCGTCGCACCATTCGACAGTCCCGGTGCGGCTCAGAGTGCCTATGCGGCCATCCTCGGGTTCGCGCCGCGGCTTCTCGCCGCATCATTCGCCGGCTACCTCGTGGGTGAGTTTCTGAATTCCTATGTCCTCGCGAAACTCAAGATCGCCACGGCGGGACGGTTTCTCTGGGTCCGCACCATCTCCTCCACTCTTGTGGGTGAGCTTGCGGACACGGGGATATTTCTTGCTGTTGCCTTCTGGGGAATAATTGCAGGCGAGACTCTCACGATGATGATTCTGTGGCAGTGGCTTGTAAAATCCGCCTATGAAGCGGCTGCGACGCCTTTGACGTACCTTGTGGTGGGGTATCTCAAGAAGGTGGAGAAGGAAGACCACTACGACGACGGCACAAAATTCAGCCCTTTCATTCTGGGCGACTGACCCTGATATCCGGCCATGGAACACGAAGCACGGGTGAAGGTGCGGAAAATGGAAAAGGTTCCGGGTGTTTGGTAGTGCACGCTCACACGGTGTGTGGTATATCCTTCGCCGTCGCAATCGGAACTCCATCCGGGCGTGTATCATGTACGATTTATTGTGAGGAGGTTTCCCATGAAGCGTTTCGGACCCGCAGAATTATTGCAGGATGTGATTGATAAAAAACTCTGCATCGGATGCGGGGCCTGCATTCACCTGTGCCCCTATTTCAGATCCTACCGGGGCAGGACGGCGATGATTTTCCCCTGCACAAAGTCCGAAGGAAGATGCTGGGCCTATTGTCCGAAGGTGGAAGTTGATCTCGACGCGCTCTCGCAGACCTTTTTCGGCGGACCCTATAAAAAAGACGCCCTGGGATACTACCGGTCGATCCACATGTCCCGCGCCGGTTCAAAGGCGAAGATAAAGAAGGGCGCCGTCCAGGCGGGTGGGACCGTCTCGGCACTCATGAGTTTCGCCCTTGCAAAGGGCCTCCTCGATGCGGCGGTGCTCACCGGAAAGGAAGGGTTGCTCCCTGTGCCGCGGATCGTCACCGATGCGCGTGAGGCGCTCCGCGTCGGGTCGTCGAAGTACGCCGCCGCACCGACACTCGCCGCACTGAACCAGGCGATCAAAGAAGGGTACAAAAAGATAGGAGTCGTGGGAACACCCTGCCAGGTGCTCGCCGTCGCCCGGATGCGGACGAATCCCATGGATGATCCCGCCTTCGTGGATCCTTTCGCCCTCGTGGTGGGTCTTTTTTGCACTTGGTCCATTGATTTCAGGTTGTTCGAACCCTTTCTTGCGAAAAGGGTTGCCATTGCGGAAATCACCAAAGTTGATATCCCGCCGCCGCCCTCGGAAATCATGGAGGTCTATGCGGCCGGGGAAAAAATTAAGATTCCCCTGGGTGAAGTGCGCGAGCTGGTTCCCGATACCTGTTCCTACTGCATCGATATGACCTCTGAATTTTCCGATCTCTCCGTCGGCGTCCTCGAGGGCCGTCCCGACATGAATACCCTCATCATACGAACGGAGCGGGGGGAGCGTATTGTCAATGATGCCGTGAAGGGCGGCTTCCTTGTCGTGGAAGCGATGCCGGCGGAGAACCTTGAGCATCTTGTCTGGGCCGCGGGGAATAAGAAAAAGAGAGCCTTCGTAAAGGCAGGTGAAGCGGGTATGGTGAATACGTCGGAAGGCACGCGGTCCTATCTCCGCGTGAATCCCCGCACCTGCGCGGACATTATCGGATAAGGACGGGAGGTCGTCATGAAGGAGCTCCTTGACAGAACCGCAGGCACATCGCACCTGCTCATGGGAAACGAAGCAATTGCCCGCGGCGCCCTGGAGGCGGGAGTGCGGGTGGTTGCCGGCTATCCGGGCACGCCGTCGTCTGAAATCGTGGAGCGGCTTGCCGGCATCGCCGGTGAGGCGGATATGTACGTCGAGTGGTCCGTCAACGAAAAGGTGGCCATGGAGGTCGCCGCCGCCGCGTCCTTCGCGGAGCTGCGCTCCATGTGCGTGATGAAGCAGAACGGCGTGAACGTAGCCGCCGACTTTCTTCTCCATCTCGCGGGATCAGGCACCCGCGGGGGAATGGTCCTGGTCCCCTGCGAAGACCCGGGGGCGCTCTCGAGCATCAACGAAGGCGAATCCCGGTATTTTGCGAGGATGATTGAAATTCCGCTCCTGGAGCCGGGCGACTTCCAGGAAGTGAAGGACATGACGAAATGGGCCTTCGAGCTTTCTGAGGAGCTGCGGCAGATTGTCATGCTCCGGAGCGTGACGCGGCTTTCCCATGCGAGCGGGAATGTCATCTACGGGGCGCTTCCTCCCCACGGCGCCCGCGCACGATTCAGGTACGACGGGTTCATCCTGGACCAGATGGAGGGCGTGGTCATCAGCGCGCCCGTCGGCTTCAAGCACGAGCGCCAGCAGGAAAAGATCAGAAAGGCGCGCGAGATTTTCGAGACAAGTCCATTCAATACCTACCACGGGCCCGAAAAGCCGGAAGTCCTCATCGTGACGAGCAGCGCCTGCAACCTCTACAGCAAGGAAGCCGCGGGAATACTCGGCCTTGAAAACCGCGTGGGCATCCTGAAGCTGGGGACGACATGGCCGCTTCCCCCCAAGCTTCTTGTGAAGCACCTTGCCGCGGCGGATAAAATCCTTATCGTGGAGGAAGTCATTCCCTTTCTCGAAGAAAACGTGAAGGTCATTGCCGCCGAGCATGCGAAAGAAACAGGTGTAAAGGAATTTTTCGGCAAGAACGACGGCACTCTTCCCACGGTGGGTGAACTCAACCCCGACTTCGTGATAGGGGCCCTCGTGAAAATCCTGGGGCTCCGGTACCAGCCGAGGCCGCAGGAATACGTCACGAAGGCCCAGGCGGTGTCATTCCTCGGGGCGCCCCAGCGGGAACTTACCTTCTGTCCGGGGTGTCCTCACAGGGCTTCGTTCTGGTGCATCCACAACGCCCTCGAACTGGACGGGCGTAAGGGCTTCGTTTGCGGCGACATCGGCTGTTACACCATGGCGCTTCTCCCCACTGGTTTTTCCACGCTGAAGACGGTCCATTCCATGGGGTCCGGGAGCGGGCTGGCCAGCGGCTTCGGAAAACTGGGACAGTTCGGTTTTAATCAGCCGGTGCTTGCCGTCTGCGGGGATTCCACGTTCTACCACGCGGCGATCCCGGCGCTCATCAATGCCATCCATCATAAGTCGGACTTCACGCTCGTCGTCCTTGATAACAGCGGAACCGCCATGACGGGATTCCAGCCCCACCCGGGACTGGAGGTGAACGCCCTCGGCGACAGGGTTCCCGCCGTGGATATCGCGGGAATATGCCGGGCACTGGGGGCCCGCGTGGAGGAGAGGGACCCCTTTGAGCTTGACGAGGCGCGTGCGACCCTGAACGAACTCATGGAAGACGATGAAGGACTCAAGGTGCTCATCCTCAGGCAGAAGTGCGGACTCAGCCCTGAGCGCAAATCGGTGAAGAAGTACGATATGGCCGTCAATCAGGAGAAGTGCCTCGGAGAGAACTGCGGATGCAACAGGCTCTGCACGCGCATATTCCGCTGTCCCGGCCTTGTGTGGGATAAGGCGAAGGGAATATCGAGAATCGAT
>JAPLJO010000134.1 GCA_026388515.1 Deltaproteobacteria bacterium
TTCGGGGGCCTCCTGAGGACGGCATGGAGAGAAACCGCAACAGGCTCGATGAGGACGGCTTCTTCATCGGACATCGTATCGGGAACCTTCACCAGCTGCGAACGGTGGACCATGCAGTAATCGCCGAATCCGGCGCCGCAATTGCCGGGCATGGCCCCCTCGGAAAAGTTCTCGCAGAGGTTGTAGTTCCCTTCAGCGCAGGGCCCACAGGGGGGCTCGATTTCCTTGATGGAGCAGCACGGGAGGTAGCGCTGCAGCGTCACTCGGTCACCCGTCTTGAGATCATTGACTCCCGAACCTGTCTCGGCAACGGTGCCCGCGATTTCATGCCCCATGAACACCCGCGGAACACCCGGCAGCGCGGCCAGTGAAATCCCGGGGCTGGCCTTCACGTAAAACATGGCAAGATCGGTGCCGCAGATCCCGGCGAGAATATTTTTCACCCTCACCCAGTTCGGCCCGGGGAGTTTCTGATCGGGGATTTCTCCATAGCGCACCGGAGACAAGGGACTGAAATAGACGGGCGGGAACACGGGTGCGAACACTTTTGTGGCAAGAATTTTCGGAATGTTCACATCGAAGTAAATTGACTTCATGACACCCCCTTGATGCGCGGTTACTCACCTGTTGCCGTAATAAGGTTTTCTTTTGAGAAGCCATCAATTTTGCCAATACAGGATTTGACGCAATTCCGCAAGTCGTGAAAATACTCATCTGTGAGGATTGCACGTCTTTCCTGTTGACAATGGTTGCACCTCTTTTGTACATATATCTGCACAATATTGGAGGCCACTCCCCTTACATGCCCTGTCAAGTAAAATTTTCGTTCGCTCTCTGTACGGCACGAGCGTGAGAGCGGCAGAGCGTTGCATCGTATATCATCACCGGCGGGTCATTATATTTTCAACATCACAGAGGAATATCCCCTATGAAAAGCTATGACAGTCTCTACAGGAAAAAACTCACGACACCGGCGCGCGCGGTGAAACAAATCAGGAACGGCGACACAGTGATACACGGCATGGCCGCAGCGGAGCCGCCGGCCCTTCTCGGCGCCATGGCGGACCGGCTCCGGGCGGGGAACCTGAAGGGTATAAAAATCTATTCCCTTTTTGCCACGCCATGTGTCGCAAAGACCGTGCTGGCACCGGACCTTGCCGACTGCGTGGAAGCCTATGCATGGTTCGTCAGCGCGGCGAACAGGAACATGGTGAAGGTCGGGCTCGACTACTTCGTGCCCAACTACTTTCACCAGATCCCGAAGATATGCCGGGAGTACATGAATATCGACTGCACCGTCACCACCGTGTCCCCCATGGACAAGTTCGGCTACTTCAGCTTCGGCACGGCCAACGACTTCACCTCGACTGCGGCCCGGCACTGCAGGCGCCTTCTTGTCGAGGTAAACCGCCACATGCCCCGTGTCTTCGGTGAATCGCTCCTGCACGTATCCGAGGTGGACGCGATAGTGGAAAATCACGTCCCGCTCCTTGAGATACCGCCCGGCGAGGCACCGCCGGAAGCCGATATGATAGGAAGACTGATCGCCGCTCTGGTCCCCGACGGAGCGACGATTCAGCTCGGTATCGGAGCGATTCCCAACGCCGTCGCTCACTGCCTCGCAGGACACAAGGACCTCGGAATCCACACGGAGCTCTTTGTCCCCGGCATGGTGGACCTCATTGAAAGCGGCGTCGTCACGGGACGCAAAAAAACGCTCCATCCCATGAAGCATGTTTTTACCTTCACCATCGCCACGCGCGAGGTGTATGAGTTTATCAACGACAATCCGAGCATCGAGACCTACCCGGTGTCGCATACGAACGATCCTGCCGTCATCGCACAGAACGAAAATATGATATCCGTGAATTCCGTCCTCGAGGTGGACCTCCTGGGACAGGCAAACGCGGAGTATCTTGAAGGCGCCCAGTACAGCGGGACGGGCGGCCAGCTCGATTACGTCCGTGGCGCCTTCAACTCGAAGGGCGGCAAATCATTCCTTACCTTTTACTCATCGGCGAAACACCAGACGGTTTCACGGGTCGTCCCGCGACTGAAATCAGGTGCGGTGGTGACCACGCCGAGAATGGATGTGCACTACCTCGTCACGGAGCACGGCCTCGTCAACTTGAAGGGAAAGTCGACAAAGGAGCGGGCCCTCGACATCATAAGCCTTGCCCACCCGAAATTCAGGGACGACCTCCTGAAAGAAGCCGAGGATATGTACCTCCTGTAGGAATGGCGGATATCCTTTCCGGAATGAGTCGAAGCTTTGTCGAAAAACGCCCTGAGAAACGGAAAAGAGTTCCATGGGGCTGGAGCACAGGCCCTCCGGAAAACCTTAAAGCGATACTTTCAGTAATCGTACGGCTCGAATCGTCATGTGTGACACCCGCCGCGGCATCACCGGTGACAGCTTCACCGGACAATCACTATAAACGTAGACCATGATTTTCATTGATTTATCGTGACATAATTGGTATAGACTTTTCGTTTTCCGCCTGTATCGTCGTCCTGCAGATACCGGCGGATTTTTTCCCGTAGTTCCAGATGATATCAAAAAGGATTCAGCATGGCAGTGCAGTTGAAGAAGCAGGGACCGTTGTCACCGCACACGAAACGGATGGACGATTCCACACCCTTGAATATATGCCTCCTTACGTACCGTGGAAACCCGACCTGCGGGGGCCAGGGCGTATACATCAAGCGGCTGAGCAGGGCCCTCAGGGATATCGGCCATAACGTCGACGTAATTTCCGGTCCGCCCTATCCCCACCTCGATGACGACATCGGGCTGCACCGGCTTCAGAGCCTCGACCTCTACAACCCCAAAGACCTCTTCCGGCTGCCTTCCTTCAATGAACTCAGGTCGCCCATTAATGTCATGGAGTGGCTTTCCATGTCGAGCGGCGGCTTTCCCGAACCGCTTACCTTCAGCCTGCGCGCCTACAACTTCTTCCGCCACAACGGACATCACCACTACGACATCATTCACGACAACCAGTGTCTCGCCTACGGGCTCTTCGGCATCAGGTCGCTCGGCTATCCGCTCACCGCCACCATCCACCATCCCATCACCGTGGACCGCGATCTCGAGGTGGAAGCGGAACGCAAGTGGTGGCGGAAACTGAAGGTACATCGGTGGTACTCTTTTATTCCAATGCAGAAGCGCGCGGCCCGGCGGCTTTCTCATATTATCACGGTCTCCGAGGCATCCCGGACGGACATCAGCAGGGAATTCGGAATTTCTCCCGGGAAATTCCGCGTCGTGGCAAACGGCATCAATACCGATATCTTTCATCCGGAGCCGGGAGTTGCACGCGAAAAGAACCGGCTCATGGCGACCAACAGTGCCGACACTCCCCTGAAAGGCCTTCGCTATCTTCTGGAGGCGCTCGCCTCGATCCGGAAAACACGCGACGTCAGGCTGACCGTAATTGGAGCCCTGAAAGAAGACGGGCCGATCATACGCCTCGTGAAGGAATTGAAACTTGGAAAGTGCGTGACCTTCACGGGCCGAATCAAGGACAGCGAATTCGCGCACTACTATGCGAAGGCGACCATCGCCGTCGTGCCTTCCCTTTACGAGGGATTCGGACTCCCCGCGGGTGAGGCAATGGCATGCGGCGTGCCCGTCGTCAGCACCACCGGCGGGGCGCTCCCCGAAGTGGTGGGTGACGCGGGAGTACTGGTGCCGCCGGGGGATGCAGGGGCGCTTGAACGGGCCATCATAGACCTCCTTGACCATCCCGAAAAACGGGAACAGCTCGGCAGGGCCGGGTACGAAAGGGTCCTGCAGAACTTTACGTGGCGCGCCACCGCACTCAGGGTCGCCGAGGTCTACCGGGAGGCCATTAATGCTCACCGTGGATTTTAAGAAACTCGGCTTCGCTCCCGGCATGGTCGTGCTCGATGCGGGATGCGGCGGAGGGCGCCATCTGGGGGAGGCGTTCCGGTACCGGGGCGTGAACGTCGTGGGAATCGATCTCAGCGGGGAAAACGTCGTCACGGCGAAGAACACGCTCAACATCATGCAGCACGAAGGTGAAGGCGGCGGCGGTGCGTGGCTGGTGCTCCGCTGCGATATCACAAAGCTTCCCTTCCGTGAGGGAGCCTTTGACGCGGTCATATGCTCCGAGGTGCTCGAACATATACCCGATGACGATACCGCCACCGGTGAAATAATGCGGGTGCTGAAACACGACGGCCCCCTCGTGGTCAGCGTGCCCAGGTACCTGCCGGAGCGGATATGCTGGGCGCTCTCCGAAGCGTATCACACGGAAGAAGGCGGACACGTGCGCATCTACCGCAGGAAGGAGCTGATGAAGCTTCTCGAATCGGCGGGGGCGCGGTGCGAGGCACAGGGCTTCGCTCATGCGCTTCACAGCCCCTACTGGTGGCTCAAGTGCCTCGTAGGACATAAGAACAATGACGCATGGGTCGTGAAGACGTATCATAAATTCCTGGTGTGGGACATAATAAAGAAACCCTGGTTCACCAGGATGCTTGACCGGGTGCTGAACCCGCTGATAGCAAAGAGCATCGTACTTTATATGAAGAAAGGGAATCATTATGGAGCTTAAAGCATCCCGCCGGCCACAGGCGCTGCCCTTCGATATTGAGGTGCTCGCCGCCTCCATTGCGGATGTGCAGCGGGCAAGCGGTGAAATTCCCTGGCACGTGGGAGGAAAAACCGATCCCTGGGATCATGTGGAATCAGCCATCGGGCTCACCATCGGCGGCTATTTCAAGGAAGCGCGCCACGCCTTCGAGTGGCTGAAGCGAAACCAGCTCGATGACGGAAGCTGGTATTCGGCATACATTGAAGGCACGCCGGTGGACCTCACCCGCGAGGCCAACATGTCCTCCTACATCGCCGTGGGGCTCTTCCACTACTACCTCGTGACGAAAGACCGGGCATTCCTTTCTCATATGTGGCCCTCTGTGGCGGCGGGCATTGATTTTGCGCTTTCCCTCCAGGCGCCGGGCGGCGAAATTTACTGGGCAAAGAGCCCGCAAGGCGACGTGGACCCCATGGCGCTTCTCACCGGATCGAGCTCCGTCTTCATGAGCGTCAAGTGCGCACTGGCCATCGCCGCACTCCTCGGAAAGGAAAAGCCCGCGTGGCAGCGGTCCCTCTCACGTCTCGGCACCGCCGTGCGCACGCGACCGGACCATTTCAACGGGGAAAAGGCACGCTACTCCATGGACTGGTTCTACCCGGTGCTCACAGGCGCGGTCATGGGAAGAGGCGCGCTCACGCGCATGATGCAGTCCTGGAATACCTTCGTCGTACCGGGCCTCGGCGTCCGGTGCGTGTGCGATGAACCATGGGTCACCATGGCGGAAACGTCGGAGCTGGCGCTGGCGCTCGCGGCAATGAACTACGGGAAGCTCGCCGAAACATTACTCACGTGGATCAAGGATAATACCCATGACGACGGCACCTACTGGTGCGGCGTCACGTTCCCCAAGGGAGAGATCTGGCCCGAGGAGAAAATAACCTGGACGAACGCCGCCGTGATGATGGCGGCGGACGCGGTGTACAATCTTACGCCTGCCTCGCATCTGTTCAACCACACCTTCTGGGAACGCCACGCCACGCGCCGTTCCCAGCCCGCGTACCCGAGGGACGGTCATCACAAAGAGGTGTCGCTCCGGGGGATGGAGGAAGCACCGGCGGAGGCATAAGAGAGCACCCGGAGCTGCATACCATTGAGGAGAGACCATAAACCATACTATATTAAGAAGCTGCAACTGGGGTTCCGTGACTGGTACGTCAGGCATTTTCTTGAGTCGCAGTTCACCTTCCTCGGCAAAGGATATACCTTTCTCTCGCCCTGGCATGTCAAGGTCTTCGGCGAGCCGATTGAGGTGGGCGACCATGTGAACGTCATCTCCACCCCCGACAAGAAAGTCCGCCTGACCGTATGGTCGGAAAAGCGGGGGAAAGGCTCCATACGCATCGGGAGGCACTGCCTCATCTGTCCCGGTGTCAGGATAAGCGCCGCCATGGGCATCACCATCGGCGACGACTGCATGATGGCCAGCGACGTCTATATCACCGATGCGGACTGGCACGGAATCTACGACCGCCTCGACTATATCGGCCGGAACGAGCCGGTCACGGTGGGAAATAATGTCTGGCTCGGCGACGGCGCCATCGTCTGCAAGGGAGTGACCATCGGCGACAACAGCATCATCGGCGCACGGGCGGTGGTTACCCGCGACATACCGGCGAATTCCATTGCGGCGGGGAATCCCGCCACGGTGATCGCCGGCCTCGATTCCTCGCGTCCCCTGCGGACACGGGGCGACTGGTTCGCCGACCCCGAAGACCTGGCGTTGCACATTGAGGAAATCGACCGGGACATGCTGCGGGGGAACACCATTCTCGGATGGTTCCGTGCGCTTCTGTTTCCGACAAGGAAGGATTGACGGGAGAATGGGGGGAGAAAGTAGTTTGAACCGTCGGGCGCATACTCTGGTGCGTGCCTGCGAACGCACAATGTACGCACAGTTAATAATAACAATACATCCCAATTCATATCGTAGTGGCCGATCCATGTGTCGGCCCGCATTGGGTGTATTAGAAAGGTCACCGGACTTAAAACCATGAAAACCGTACTTATCGCTTCACCCTATCCTCTTGAAGAAGCGCCCGCACCACCGCTGGGGCTCTGCTATGCAGCCGCAGCGTGCGAGGCAGCGGGAGCGGAAGTCGTCATTCTCGATTATATCGTACGCCAGTACACGCCGGAAAAGCTCATCGCCGAAATCGACGCCCTCAAGCCCGACGCGGTGGGAACCAACTCCGTCACGCTGAACTTCAACAAGGCCGCCGGAATTCTCAGGACGATAAAGCGCCACAACCCCTCAATCGTTACCATGATGGGAGGGCCCCATGTGACCTTCGACGTGGACAACACGCTCACACGCTATCCCGAAATCGATGTCATTGTCATCGGCGAGGGCGAGGCGACGCTCTCCGAACTCATTCCTGCAATCGGCAACCGGGCGGCGTGGGAAGGTATCAAGGGCATCGCCTTCCGCCGCGACGGCGGGATTTTCGTCACGGAGCCGCGCGAGTTGATTCAGGATCTCGATTCACTCCCGATCCCTGCACGTCATCTGCTGCCCATGTCGAGATACCGGGCACTGGGGTATGTCGGGAGCATCATCACCTCGAGGGGCTGTCCCAACAAGTGCATCTTCTGCCAGGGACGGCGCATGGTGGGATACAAAAGCCGGCTGCGTTCCGTCAGACTCGTGGTTGACGAAATCGAAGACGTGCTCTCCTACGGATGGGATCGCATCAACATCGCCGATGACCTTTTCACGATGAATAAAAAGAGGGTCGTCGAGTTCTGTGATGAACTCACACGGCGCAATCTCACATTCAAATGGAGTGCCTTCGCCAGGGTCAATACCGTCGACGAGGAGATACTCCATCACATGAAAGACGCGGGATGTGATGCCGTGAGTTTCGGCATCGAAACGGGAAACCAGGAGATGCTGAAGCGCCTTCAGAAAGGCACCACGCTCGATCAGGCCCGCCAGGCGGTGAAGTGGTGCAAGGCAGCAGGCATCATCACCCACGCATCCTTCATGGTGGGACTTCCCGGCGAGACAATGGAAACCATGCGACAGACCGGTGATTTTGCCAGGGAACTGGATATCATCTACGGGTACCACATCCTGACGCCCTTCCCCGGCACCACACTCCGGGAGCGCATCGCCGACTACGACCTTGAAATACTCACCGATGACTGGGACCGGTATGCCGCCAATGAGGCCGTCATGCGCACCTCGTCACTCACCCCTGAGGAAATCAACCGCTTCGTACATGATTTCGAACAGGAGATGGATGCTCCGTGGGAGGAGCTCGTGGCGCGCTACTGGAACGGGAAAGTGAACGACCAGGAATTTTTCAGGGTCGAAGG
Organism: Deltaproteobacteria bacterium; assembly: GCA_026388515.1. Lineage (GTDB taxonomy): Bacteria > Desulfobacterota > Syntrophia > Syntrophales > UBA2210 > JAPLJO01. The sequence goes on from JAPLJO010000134.1 coordinate 7,944, forward strand.
CCACTACCGGACGCAGCTTATCTACCGCATGCTTTCGGAAGACCTCATCGAGAAAAGCGGCGCCTTTAATGGAAGCGGCGACGATCCCGTGGCCGCACTCTCAGCGCACCTCACAAATCTTAGCGGCATGGACGGCCCCTTTGTGGAGAGGACCATAAGGAGTCTCGCCGGCAGCGGGTTTCTCAAATGCGCAGGTACCAGCGGCGCGGTCCAATGGTACTGGACTCACAACAACCGCGAGGACAGACTACCAGTCTCTCTTCTGTGATATGCGGGCGGGAACTTCGCCCGCTTCCAGCCTTTTCAGAACCCCCAGTGTTTTGATCATGGGACGCTCGTGAAAAAGCCCCGATGCGAGCGCCTGCGTGTAGATGAAGCGGGGTGCCTGTCCGCCTTTCGAAGGGTCGGTAAAAATATCGTGAATCACGAGATACCCTCCCGGCGCCACATGGGACCCCCATGATGAGTAATCACTGAACGCCGCGTGATAGGTGTGGCCGCCGTCGATGAAGAGAAGGGAAAGCGGCGTCGCCCAGGCGCGCGCGGCCACCTGCGAAGGGGCGACGATGGGAACCACCGTGTCTTCAAGGGAGGCCGCTTCAATGGTCCTCCTGAAAAGCCGGAAGGTGTCTATCTTTCCTTCCTTCTCATCGAAGAGGTCGGAATCAAAATACTCTTCCCCCGGCTGCTGTTCTTCGGAGCCGCGATGGTGATCAATGGAAAAGAGAATCGCTCCGGATTCCCTGCAGCCGAGTCCCAGGTAGAGGGTCGACTTTCCGCAGTACCCGCCGATTTCAAGCACGGGGCCGCGCCTGCCCGCCTCGCGGGCGAGTTCGTAAAGCCTCATCCCCTCTTCCTCGTCGAGGAATCCCTTGATGTCGAGCTTCGGAATATCGTGGATGGTTATCATGAAAGTCTCTCGTCTAATCTTCCTCTTTACACACCCCTTGCTAAATCCCCTCTCCAGAGGGGACTTGCCCTTATCTTCGCACTCCGGAGGGAGCTTGCATTTTTCTCCCCTCTTGAGGGGCAGGGGGGGTACGTTTTTTGTGCCTCCGTCCCTTACTCGATCCCCTTTCTCTCATACAACATCTCCATGAAGGCATCCACGCGGGTCTCGAACTGCGCGATGGAGAAATTCTGGTCATCCATGTGGTCGGCATCGATTATGACCGACGGCACGCCCAGCTCTTCTTCCAGCGCACGCTTAATGTCCATCTGGCCCAGCGTGATGGGGACGCAGGACTTGTTCCGGTGCAGTATCGCGCCATCGATGGCGTACTCCCGGCATGCCTTGAGGACCATTTCTTTCCGCTTTTTTACGGAAACACATGAGACCATTGGATAGGACATGAGGCTCTTCAGGGCAAGCGCCTCGAGGGGGTGCTCCGTATCGAGCCGGAGCGACCACGCCGCCGAGTAGGTCTCCGCCACCACCACACCGCCCATCTTTTCAAAGTAGTTGAAGACGCCCATGTTGTACCAGAGGGGGATATTATCCCAGAAGAGCCGCAGCTTCTCGTGCTCGATGACGCCGATGCCCGCCTGTGCCCGCTCCTTCACCTCGTCCCGCACGGCGGTGAGAAAGTCAACGGCCGTCTGCGTCCCCTGGCGCGTGACCATGACGAACATGATGCCGATTTCCGCCGCAGAGAAGGGGGTCGGGATATTACGGCGGTACGTCATGATTTCATCCCAGAGCGCGCATGCCTTGTCTGAGAGGACCACCACCTCTTTCAGCCTGTCCATGTCGAGCCGGCTGCCGCCCGCTTCTTCAAGAAAGGCAATCAGGCGGCCCATCTCATGGAGGGCATAGTCAAGGTGATGCTGCTGTATGTCCTCCACGGCAACCTGCGGGAGGTCGGCGTAAAAAACCTTCGCCTGCGGAAAACGCCGCTCGAGTATGTGGAATATCTTCATCACCGGGACGCATCCCCCGCCCGGCGAGAGAAGCATAACCGGTTCGGGTAGCCCCCCCAGAGGCACGTGGCTCCCATGCATGTCGCCGTGGACGTAGCCCGTGATGTTCCGGAGATACCCGCAAAGATCACGTGAATACCCGAGGCCGTCGGTGATTTCGAAGTTCCGCGGCGTGAGGCCAAAGGCGGCACAGACGGGCGACCAGTTTTCCGGAAAGACAGGCTGGATATCCATGGCGTAGCAGAGCTCTATCGCGCCGTTCATGGGCGGCATCCAGCCCAGGGGCTTCCCCCGGCGCTTCGCCTCGTGGCATTCCTGGTAGTACTCGATGACCACCCGGTTCAGCTCTTTCGCCGATTTCAGCCGCTTGGTGGATTTTCTTGTTTTTTCAGCCTGCATCAGGGCACGCACCTCAGCACCACGTTGTCGAACTTGCCCTCGTAATCCCAGCCGCTTCCTCCGAGGGCCAGTGTATTGATCGTGCGTATGAAATTGCCTAAATCCGCACCATCGGTAGATTTAACCGTCTTGAGATTCGGTGATGTATAGTGATACCAATTAAAACCGATATTCGGCGTGTAGTTGGTCTTGCCCTCTGAATCTGTGCCACTCAAAAATCCGTGATTCCAGAGAAGATTTATGGTGCCATCCAGATCAGTGAAGTAAATCTTTGCTTCTGCAGGCCACTCACCTCGATAGAGAGCCCAGCCGCTACTCGGCAGGGTATAACTAATAAGCTTAACGTCAAATTCGAGATAGACTTCCGAGTACCCGGTAATATCAGTATTAATCGCTTTTTCAATTGCGGAGGCGCCGCCATTGGAACCGGAGCCGGTCCTCGCGTAATGATAGACGATGGTACCGTCGGTCAAGGTGTTCATGACAAAGCTTCCCACACCACCTGCGGTCTGTGTCCAGACGCCGATGCCACTCTCGAAGTTCTCGTTGACCAGATATACTATCGTGGGCGGTTCTGTCACGGTGAAGGTGAGCACATTGCTCCAGTCGCTTGCCACACCGGCCACCACATGACGGACGTGCCAGTAGTATGTCCCGGCAGCAAGCGTGACATTAAAGGGTACGCGGTTTTCGAACGCCACCGGCTCTGACCCCAACGGAGGATCAAACACATTATTTATGCTGATTTCATATTCCAGCGTCCCGGTGAAATTCCCCAGGCAGTTCGTCGTCCCGGCGACGACATTGAAGGTCAGGGTCACTTGGCCGTCGTCAATCTCGTACGAATCCGGATTGTCATCGCCGGAGATGGTGGGAGTGGCAACGCTGCCGGAACCGGTTCCGATAACACTGAAACAGGTGGCAGCACTCCACGCACCGGCCCCGCCCGCGTCGGAACCCCGGCCTCTCCAGTAATAAATACCCGCCGAAAGGGTGCCGAAGTCATGCGACGAAGACGCTTGCCCCAGAGATTCCATGGGGTGAGTAAATCCCGGAACCGTGTCATACTGGAAATCGTATGACGCAATTGGATCCCCATCCGGGTCCGTCACACCGAGGGTCAGCGTCACCGCATCCACCGTCGTGAAGACCGCACCGGCCGCCGGCGTCACGTTATCCGCGGAGGGTCTTCTGTTCTCCGACGTAATGGTGAACTGGAGCGGTTCACTCCAGTCGCTTTTAATGCCGGCAACGGTATGTTTCGCTTTCCAGTAATAGTTACCGGGGGGAAGCGTAACCGTAAAGGGCACGTTGTTGATAAAGTCGCCGTCGATGGCATCATTGAATTCTTCGTTATCCGCAATCAGGTAGCTGAGTGTACCTGTAAATTCACCACAGCAGTTCGTCGTCCTGGTAAGTGCATTGAACGTAATGGTGGTGTGTCCATCAATCCCCATACCGAAACTGTCCGCATTGCGGGCCTCTGCAATATTCGGTGCCGCCACCTTTTCAATAACACTGAAGCAGGTGGTCTCGCTGAAGGAGCCGCGGCCGATAGGATCATAGGATGCGGCGTGCCAGTAATAGACGCCTGCGGCAAGCGGATCGATCCTCACCGACGGCGACTCTTCCTTCCACAGACGCACCAGGCGGCTCTTGAAATCAGGATTGCCGGCGTACTCGAAGTCATAGGGCCCGATGAAAACATCATCGGAATCGTTTACACTCACCTCGAGCCAGATTTCCTCTCCCGCGGCAAACACCTCGCAGTTCGAGGGATTCACGTTTGTCGTCACCGGCGGCTTATTATCCAGCACATTCAGTTTGCGGGATTTTGAATACGCACTGTACTGGAACTCTCCGTCCTTCTTTGAAACGGCGCGACACGTCCAATTCCAAAAGCCTTTCGTCAATCCACTGACGCTCACGACGCCATTTGATGATTGCGCCTCGATAGTTTTACCTTCCTTTGCCACGACGACAAACTCATAACGATCCATGGGGTCCCCGTCGGGATCGCTAACCACACCCACCTTGAGCGAAACCCGGTCCCGCCCCACCTCGAACCCATCAGCGGGAGATATTGCGGTCGGCACAGGCGGCGGGCAGTCCCCGGTAACGACATGAAGCATATCTTCCTTGTTCCAGCCCGGACTTGTCGCACCCATCGTATCGACAGCATATATATCAACATAAAAATCATACCCGCCCTCGGCAAGATTGAACGTGAATGGTGATGAAGTTGTCGTATATGATTTTATCTTGTTGAATCCGCTGTCGAGAAGAGTAATCATATACGTCAGCGTACCGCCGTCTGCATGGATGGCGTTGAAGGTGAGCTTGAGTGTGCCGTTAATGCATCCTCCGGCCTGGGAGTTTGAAAGCACGACGCTTGAAGGAGGGTTGTTCACCACATCAAAGTAGCGGGTTGCGCTCCAGTCACTGGCAACTCCATTCGCCCATGACCGCGCGCGCCAGTAATACCGTCCAATCGCGAATGTCCCCGCATTCCACTGGGTCGAGCCGGACACCACCCCGCCGGACGTGGCGAATGTTGACGATGTGGAGTACTGGTACTCATAGTACGACGCCTCGGGAATATCCTCGACATCGAATACCACTGCCTGCGTGTAACTTAACCGGGCCGCCTGCGCCGGGTCATACAGCGAGGGCGCATAGAGTTTTATCGTAAAGTTCCAGGTTACTCCCCAGTCAATCTGGTTTCCCTGGAGGCGATAGCCGGCCACTTTCCAGTAATACACGTCCGGCATGAGGCCTTCCAGGTTTGCATCAAACAACTCGTATAAGCCTGAACCACCGGAGAAATCATCAATAACCGGGTTCGTAAAGTTTGGATTATCGGCAATCATTATCCGGTAATCGACATAATCGATGGCACCATCCCATTCGAAGTCTATGACCTCTGTAATACCATAGACGAAACTCGCGCCGTTCAACGGTGCCATAAGTGTCACGGGCTCGGGTATCACAGTAAAAGACTTCACGGTGCTCCAACCGCTATATCCCACGCCATCATATGCTCTTACCCGCATGTAATAAGTGTTCCCGTCGATGACTCCGCGGAGCGGGAACTGCGGTCCCGCCTCGACGTAATCATATACTATGCTCGTGAATGTCGAATTCGACGAAATCTGTATCTGGAAGGTTACCACCTGGCCGTCGGCATCGGAAGAACTGACCGGGATGTAGGTGCTGTGGAATATACTCGCGCCGCTGGTGAGCATCACCGTCGGCACCGTCGGTAGATTGTTGGGAGCTAAGACCGTAAAGGATTTCACCGTGCTCCATGCGCTGTACCCCAGGCCGTCATAGGCCCGCACCCTGATGTAATAGGTACTGCCGGCGGCAACTCCTTGAAGCGGGATCTGTGTCAACGAGGATGTGTAATCACTCACAATATTCGTGAATCCTGAATTCGTGGAAATCTGGATATTATAGGTGATGGTATCGCTATCGGCGTCCGATGAACTTACAGGTATAGGCGTGATCACATAGATGCTTGAGCCGCTGGTGAGCGTCACCGTCGGTACCGTCGGCAGATTGTTAGTGGTGACAAATGTAGTGTCGGCGTAATCGGCCCTTCCCTTGCTGTCCGTTACCTCATACCGGATCCGGAAATTCCGAACAAGACTCGGCTTGAAGGCGAGGGTCGTACTGGAGAGCGACGTCACCTGCAGGACCGCCACGCCGTTCTCGTAATAGTTGCCCGTTCCCACAATCTCCTGGCCGTTGACATACCAGTTCGCGTCCGTGACCGATGTCCCCGTTTCCAGCGTGGTGCTGCCGGTGAAGGTGACCGTGGCGCCCCTGGCTGCGGTAGCAGGAGACTGCGAAACCCCGGCGACGGGATAGGATTGAATCATCTTCGTCCCCGTGATGCCGCCCTGGGCCGAGGTCCTGAAGGGATCACCCTGGAAACTCACCGAACCGCTGAGATAGGTCATCTGAGCGCCGAGACCGATGTTCACCTGTATGCCCTCGTCGAATCCGGCTTCTATCTTTCCGGAGAGCGGCAGCGCGAATGAAACTTTGGGAAACACCCCGGGCTGGTCAAGGACAATCAGCCTGCTTTTCTGGGTCGCCGTTGCCCCTTTCATGTCAAAGGCCTTTTTGACGATGGGATAGAGGGCATTCATCACAAATTCGCCGTTCGCCGATACGGATGCGCCGAGGGCAATGCCCGCCTGCACGTTGGCGCCTTCCTCAAGTTCTCCATCGACCCCCGCCTGAAAGCTGAGTCCCATGTTGACATTCTGGGCGACGTTATTGAAGAAACTGTTTATGGCGTTGAACTTTTGGGTTTCCGTCTGTGAGCCCGCCGGAAGCTGGCCGATGATTTCTCCGAAAGTATTCTCAAGAATCCTCGCGGCGGCCTTCACATCAAAAGGATTATCACGGGCCTGTGAATTCATGGCCATCATTGCATCGGCAAGCGGCGTCATTATGAACTGCGAGATATTCTGGGTCTTCAGGTAATCCAGAAAGACATTGGTGAAGAAGAGCAGATTGGCATTGAGGTCGATAGCCGCCCCCACGGTGACATTCGCGTTGGCGCCACCCGTCCCCGTGCCGCCCGCACCGATGCCGGCGCCCATTTCCGCCGACGGCGAGACGCCCACGGTAATTGAAGAGAGAAGACTCGTTGCCACACCGCGGGTGACCAGTTCATCCTTCAGCTTCACGAAAAAATCCTTCAGGAAGGAAACGAATACCTTGTCGTCGGGGAATGTCATCATGCCGTTCTTACCGTCGGCATCGGTGACGGTGCTGAAGTACTGCGGGATGGTGCTCTTGCATGTCTGGAATGCTGCTTTGGCAGCTTCTTTGACGACACTGCTGGATATAGCGTTGGCGTCGATGCTGCAGTAGATCTGGACACTCACTTTCTCCTTGCCGCCCACCACCACGGCATAATTGATTTCCTCTCCCAGGCTTATGTACGCCTGGAAGCTGTAGGCCGGCCTCAGGCGTGAGGTAATCTGCGCAAGGATGTCGCGGTACTTAGTCTGCACCGTCATGGTTATCTCGGGGAAGGGACTCGCCACAAAGGAAAGAACCTCGAACATGGCATCAACGACATCGTCACCCGGGGATGGTATATTGAACGGCACAAATTCAAGAAGGACATAGGTGCTTGAAGAGAGCGGATTGGTGACCTTGACTTCCATCCTTGTCTCCGTCGGCTTGAGTTTCACCTGCAGGTGAGCAAGTTCGGAACCGCCCGTATAGAACGTGACAAGGAACTTCAGTTCCTGGATGCCCCCGTCGTAGTAAAATCCCACCTCCCCTGCGAAGGCGGCACCATATGCCGTCTGAAGCGAGCTGAATTTTCCGATGATGCCGGAGAGCGGAAAATCGGCGCCTACTTTGTCCAGCACCTCTGACGCATAGGTATTGAAGGTGTTCAGCGTATCAAGAGACACCGTCTTCTCCACGGCGCCCACCTTCACCTTCAGCGAAACCGAGTCGGTACCCACATAGAATACAACGTACGCATTCGTATTGAGATTGGGAATGAACCCGGAAAAGTAGGTGCTGGCGTTGTTTACCGCGAGAAGCGGCTGTGATATGAGGTCAAAGGCGCCGCCGGTATTGTTGAGGACGTTGATCGCCGCCGCCGCCACGGATTTCACCGAGGAGCCCGCGCCCGTGTACAGAAAATTCCTCACGTCGCCCACGAGGAGCGCCGGGTCCGTTGCATTTGTGAGCACACTTCCGGCCGCGCTGAATCCGTTATAAAGCGACACAAACTCATCCTTGATCTCCACACAGCCGTTTTTCACATCGGAAATGTAGCCGAAAGGATTGAGCGACACCACCTTTACAATGAAGTTCTTGATTGATTTCAGAGTATCGAGGAGGTCGCCGGTGAGGAGATTATAGATTGCCACCAGAGTGTCATCCACATCCACATCGGCGCTGACGCCGCTGGACCCGGCACTTGCCGACACAGTCACTATACCAAGGTTCACACTGAACCCTACGTTCCATCTGCCCTGGCGGTAGCTTCCGTCAAACTTCTCTTCCTTCGAAACCTCCTCAATGCTGTCCAGCATGTAATACCCCTTACTCGTGTAGAGCACCGGCAGGGGTGAGCGGATTATTTTCGGCAGATACGTTTGAAGTTTCCCGATGACAGCCTCGGAGATCGGGACCGACATCTTGTGAATCCAGGGGGTGGGGCTCATCCCCGGAATTTTGAGATCGATATCATAGGTGCCGTCGCTGTATTGAAGGTTGATATCTCCCTCGCTTATCAGGAGTTCGAGGACGTAATGGTCGCCATAGGGAAGCGAGGACACGATAGCGGGGAATCCCTTGAAACTCACGATGCCGAGAAAACGGCCTTCACCAATGAGGGTTTCGATATAATCAAGGTTGAATTCACCTGCCCGGTCAGGTCTGAGCGCCATGGACACAAGCGGCCTTCCGGGAAGGAACTCGGAGAGCGGCAGCCGTTCTCCCGTCTCCGCTTTTTCCGACATGCCGCCGCCGTTCACCGGCACCGACATGTCGGCTTCCACCACCGCCAGCGTGTCGTCTCCGTATTTACCCATCAATCCCGCGAGGGTTTCATCCTGCACGTCTTCAGGCGCTACGGTTTCCACATCGGTGAAGGCGCTCTGCTTCGCCAGTGCGTTCGTAATATTGCCGAATACGGCAACCTCGCGGGAGGCGGATGCCTGCCTCCCGTACGAATCTTCAACCTCGAGGCCGATGTGGTAGACTCCGGGATTATCATAGGTGAAGAGGGCGGTCGGGTCATTTGACGTTTCTGAATCTGCCGTGCCCTGGTCGGCGACCCACCAGTGATATTGAAACAGCATCGATGATTCCGCGGAAAATGTCACGCCCTCGCCCTGGAGTATCACATCATGATCCGCCACGATGCTGACGACAGCACCGGAATCTTCGGTCGTCAACTCAAACACGGTGTCGGTCCCGAGATAGACATCGTCCACGGATTTTATAACGGCTGACACGAGCACGGTATAGGCGGTACCGGGTGAGAGAAACTCCTTTGGTACGAAGATTAATCCCGTTCCGTCCTCGGAAAGATAGAGATTCCCTTCCACGGGGGCGAGCGTCTCTTTTACCAGCATCCTGACGAGTGTTCCATCGGCAACCGGGGTGAGAACTTCATCTTTCTGGGAGAGGCCGCCTGCTCCGTCGGCGGAGACGATACTGACTGGTTCACTGAAGGATAGTTCCACGACGGCAGCGACGGACGTGTCGGTATATTTTTCCGTCAACTGATCCGCGCTGGAAAGAAGGTAAAAGTTGGGCGCCTCCTGCGAAGGTGTGTCGTCGTTGTTATTACAGCCCGCAAGAAAGAAAGGAAGAATGAGGCACAGGATACAGAAAAATGAGATCGATCGCGTACAGTCACTTCTCATAAAACATCCCTCCTGATATGGCGCCCGTGAGGATGGGGACAGTATGATTTTTATAATGAACCTACATCGGCATCAGGGAATTTCATACTTCCTCAATGCAACGCCTGAACTCGGAATTATTATGAAGAGAATTATCACAGAGGGTACGAGCGCGCAAATGGTATTTGCCGTCCTGAGTCACAGTACACTGCGGACCGGCACACGGTTCGGCCCGGTCACATGGCATACAGCGGATAATGAACGAAAGCGGCACACACCCCCGACCCCTCTCGAGAGGGGAGCTAATAAGGAAGGCCCTTTAAAATCAACCGATGACCTGGAAGAAACTCTCGAGGCGGGTGCGGAGCTGCCCTTCCATGATGCCCGTCTCCTCCATCTCGAAAAATAAGCTCGGAATGCCGCGCTCTTTCAGCGCCTTCACAAGGACCGGATGGTCGGCGAGGTGGGGTGTGCAGAACTTCTGGAGGAGAAAGACGACGCCGCGTGCACCGGAGCGCGAGACCAGTTCCACGAGACAGGGAATCCTCTCCTCGGCGCGTGTCCGCGAGGGACAGGGAATACGCTTCATGTATCGGTCGATGAGACGCTCCATGGGATCATGACCCTCCCCTTCCGGATGGGAAAACCAGCGGTACCCCGTACAGAGGTCGTCTGCAACGACGGCGCCCCCGGCATCTTCGCAGATGGCGACTATCTCCGGCACCTCGACGAGGCTTCCCGAGATGAGAATGGGAATGCCGCGCGGCGTATCGGTTTCGTCGGTATCCGCCGCCTGGTCCCGGAGGCGCTCTGCCATGACGAGGTAGTCTTCCGGCGGTGTGACAAACCCTGCCTGGAGTACACGGTAGAAATCAGCGCCCGAGAGGGGAAGTTTTCCGCTCTGCCGGAGTTCATAGAGCTCCATGACGGTTTTGCGTATCTTTCCGTAGAGCGCGAGGGAGCGGTTGAGGGAGCCGTCGCTCATGCAGCCGCCGGCGGCCTTGAGCTTCGCCGCAAGCTCCTGAAGGGAGGCACGGAGAAAATCCCGCGCCGCGGGACTGTCGTTGTAGGGAAGCGGGACCGTGTGGTAGATCTCGCCGCCGATGTTTTCCTCCCAAATGTGTACAAGGCCGCAGGCCACGTCGCAGGTGTAGCCCTGCACGATGCCGGAGAGAAACCGGTACTCGCCCGCGAGCGCCCGTTCGAGGGCAACCCTCATGAAGGGACAGATGAAATTGGGGGTGAGGGCATCGGCCGCCGTGACCGCCGCGATGCCGCCGCCCACCCTCACCGGCGTGAATCCCGCCGCATGAATCATCTCCACGGGGGTATAGGTGCAGAAATAGCCGATGGCCTTCCCGCCTTTCGAGACGGAGTTCCGCGCCGGTTCCATGGAGAGCGCGTCGAGAAACGGTGCGAGGTGTGGTGAGTTCATGCCATGTTCCCATTATCCGTGGCGTGCGGCAATCACCGCCGCGCCGATTGCGCCGTTCGTCTGCGCGGACTCGAGCACCTCGATGGGCAGTTCGAGTTTCCTTTCCAGCGCCTTCACCACCCCGATATTCCTTGCGACGCCGCCGGTCATCATGACGGGCGGCCTGATGCCCGTCCGTTTTGCCAGCGCTGCGATGCGGGACGCCACGGCATCGTGAATGCCCGCGATGATGTTCTTTCTTTGCTCCCCCTTCGATATGAGGGAGATCACCTCCGACTCGGCAAAGACGGTGCAGATGCTGCTGATGCGCGACGGCTCGTCGGATACCAGCGACAGCTGCCCGAAGTCCGCAAGATCCACTTCGAGGGCGCGAGCCATGACCTCGAGAAATCTTCCCGTGCCGGCGGCGCACTTGTCGTTCATGGCGAAATCGGAAACCCTGCCTTCCCCGTTCAGGATTATCACCTTGCTGTCCTGTCCGCCCACGTCGATGACGGAACGGACATGGGGATTCAGAAAATGGGCTCCTGCGCCGTGGCAGATGATCTCGGTCATCGCCTTCGATGCGAACGTGACGCTGTTCCGTCCATAGCCCGTGGAGACGATCCTTGAGACCGACGAGGCGTCGAGGCCGAGCTCGCCGAGAAGTTCCTCATATACCCTGCGCCCCGCATCGCCGGCACTGTAGCCCGTAAAGATGACCTTCGTGCCGAGAACGGCGCCGTCCTTGAAAACGGCCGCCTTCGCCGTGATGGAACCAACATCTATGCCGGCAGTGTACATCTCTTCATCCCGTTCCTCTATGGCAGTTGCCCCGCTGCCCGGTTTCTCCACAGTGCATCCGGGGCTTTCCCGTCTTCTCCCGCTGATGTCCCCGCGCATCCCTCCGCCGGGGAGCCGCCGTGCCGCTTTGAAGCCGATTCACCTGCCACCGCCCGTCGCCACCACCGCCCCGTCTTCCACGCAGCAGGCGGTTGCGTTCCTGTTCATGCTCCCCTTTTTCCCTTCGATTCCCGGAGAATTTCCATGAAGGCGTCAATGCGCGTCTCGGCCTGGCTCTCGGAAAAACTCCTGTCGTCCACCATGTGGGACTCTATGATGACGGAGGGAATCCCTCGCTTCTCCTGGACCGCCCTGCGGATGTCGTACTGCCCCAGCGAGTAAGGCTTGCAGCTCCTGTTGGAGTGCATGACAAAACCATCGACGCCGTATTTATCCACCATCTCGAGGACGGACTTTATCATCTCGTCAACGCCGATATTCAGGTACACTCTCGTGTATCCTTCAGCCATTGAATCGAGAAACCGTCCCTCATCCATGTACTTCAGCTGGCCGCACCACGCCGAGGTATAGGTATCGGCGACCAGGCACGCCTCGTGGGCGGTGAAGATATCGGAGAGCCACTTAATGCGGTACCAGATGGGGAGATTGTCCCAGAGAAGCCGATACCGCTCGCGGGGCACGGCGCCGATTCCTTCTTTCACCCGCTCCCGCATCTCTTCAAGGAGCCCGCGGTAGAAATCAACGGTGACTTCCATCCCGCGGAGCGTCACGATAAGGGCGAGAAAGAAAAAGGCGTCGAAACAGGTCATGGGTGAGGGTTTCGTCATTGCCGTATCGAGGACGGACTGCCAGAGCACCTGCGCCTCGACTGAATATTTTCCCACCTCCATCATGCGGTCGTGATCGAATTTTTTTCCGGAGGACTCTTCAAGAAAGGCGATGTACTCATCTATCTGACGGCGGACGTAACGCTTCACCTCGTCGCCGTACCCGGTATGGCAGAAGGGTGTGTCGAAAATAAAGAGCGGAACTTTGTAGTACCGCGCCTGGATTTCATACCACTTGAGAACGGTGCCGCAGATATTGTTGCAGCAGATGAGCATGTCCGGCGCGGGCAGTCCTCCGATGGGGCCGCCGTTCACCAGCGAGCAGGCGATATCGGCCCGGGCGTAGGAGCAGAGGTCATCGCTGTAGCCCATCTCACCGGCCTTTTCGCAGAGATTGCCTCCCATCTTCGACGCACCTATCATGGCGCCGTGATTTTCCGGGTAGACGGGTATGATATCCATGGCGATGAGCGGTTCCACAGGACCGCCGCTGGTGATCCAGGCAACCTTCTTCCCCGTTTCCTTTGCGGACTTTGCCTCGATGTAGTAGGAGGTCATGATATCCCGCATCTTTTTCGCCGATGCGAATTTCCTTTTATCCCTGCCGGCGGCGGATTCGGTCATTGGGTTCCCCTGGTCGGTGATTTGCAAATACCTGCCATCTCTGTCCCTTATATTGTATGCATGAACGTTTCGAATCTCGTCCTCAACTGCCCTTCCGGCGGGAGCTGATGCTCCAGCTCAACGAGCATGGAGGGGATGCCCTCACGGTCGAGAGATTCCTTCAGATACGGATAGTCAAAATCGTGCGGATCGCAGAATTTCAAAAGAAGAAATATCACACCACGCACCTTATGCTCCTTCGCGTCCCGCACGAGGCGCTCACCCCTCTCCGTCAGTGAACGGTGCTTGGCGGGACAGGCGAGGCGCGTCATGTATCGCTCCGTGATTGCCTCCAGGGGATTCCCGCCCTCGCGAATCATTCCCTCGAAGGCGCGCGTCCCCGTGCAGAGGTCGTCCCATACCACCACACCTCCCGACTCTTCGATGAGACGGTAGACGTCGGGATGGTCGCAGACGCCCCCGGCAAGCATGATACGTTTTCCGCCTCCGGCATTGGAAGACGGCCCCTTCTTTCCGAGTTCGCCGGCGAGGCGCGTAATCATATCCGCACAGGCCCTGCGTTCCATGCTCATGGCCGCTTTCACGACGGCGAGAAAATCGGACCCGCTCACTATTCCCGGACGGGCCGACCGCAGCCGGTAGAGATCCGCCATTCCCGCGCGGAGTTTGTTGAATGTCCGTATGGAATCGAGATACTTTTCGCCGGTGATGCCGGCGCCGAAGGCGGATTCAAGCTCCCTCGCAAATCGTTCGAGCACCTCCACCATATACATGCGTGAGCTTTCCGTTGTCAGCTTGACGGGAAGGACCACATCGGCGAAGAATTTAAACCGCGTGGTGAGACGCCAGATATCGGAGAGCCGCTGGATGGAATCGCAGGTGTGAGGAAACACGGCGCCTTCGAGGAAATTGAGTTCTCCCGAGAGCGCCTCTTCCAGGGCGCCCCGCACGACGGAACAACAATAGGCCTGGAGGTGGGCGTCCGCCCGCGAGATTTCCCCGTGTGTTCCGAAGAGCCGCATGGAGTGCGCCCCCGCGGCGAAAATAATTTCTTCCGGCGTGTAGGAGCAGAAGTAGCCTATGACGGCGCGCCCCTCGCCTTTCAGCCGCCGTGCATATCCGTAAGGATTATCCGCCACCTTTCGAAGTTCATCGAGCACATCCATTATCGCACTTCTCCCCGGAGCGTATCCGCGCCCACGTTGCTAACATATTCCCCGGAAAGTGTCATCTACTTTGTGTCCGCTGTGCGGTTCAGGATTTTAAGGCTGGTGATCACGAAGACGATACATATTTTTCTCGTCATTCCCGCGCAGGCGGGAATCCGTGTTTCACTGGTTCCCGGTTTTCACAGAGACGACGCCTGGACTCCAGCTTTCGCGGGAGTGACACTTCCTAGATAATTACACAAAATGCCGGTAACAATCACTGAATTATGACACACGCCGTCAGTCGGCATTCTTCTCCATGAAGTCCAGAATCAATTCCACCGTCCGGTCGGGCATTTCTTCCTGGGGCATATGCCCGCAGCGCGGAATAACTTCCAGCTTCGCGCCGGGGATATCATTCGCGTATCTGTAGCCGTTCTGGACGGGAACCCAGGCATCCTTCTCACCCCAGATGACGAGCGTCGGTAGAGTGATATCCTTGAACCGCGCCCGGTAGGGGGCGAAGGCCTCCGGATCCATGGACCGCGCCACCGCCATCTGGGCGTCAAGTGCGCCCGGTGTGTTCAATCGTTCATAGTAGGCATCCACCCTCTCGTCCGTCACGAACGAGGTGTCGTAAAACACCTCCTTGAGATTTCCCCGCACCATCCAGCGCCCGAAGATGAGCTTGGTGAATTCCCCGGCGAGGGGCAGGCGTATGAATGCCACGATGAAGGGCATTTCCTGCGGATATCCCGCGGCGTCAATGAGGACAAGCCCTTTGACGCTCTCCGGATACCTGATGGCCATGAGTACGGCGACGGCGCCGCCCAGCGAATTCCCCACGAGGACGGCACGGTCAATACCCACCGCACCCATCCACTCGTGAATACCCTCCATGAGCGTCACGGCGTCATAGGGCGCCCCGGTGGGTTTATCGGACCAGCCGAATCCCTTCATGTCCGGTGCGAAGACGTGATAGCCTTCACCGCCGAGTCGGGGCGCCACGGCGTTCCACGTGTACGACGAGGAGGAAAATCCGTGAATCATGATAATGGCCGTCGAATCGCCGGGATATTCAGTGTAGTGGTACCTGATTCCGCCGGCTTCAACGAAGCGGCCGTTGGCAGAGGACTCGGAAGGCAGCGCTCCCACTTCCACCGGCCCCCCGCATACGCCCGTTCCCGGGATACACAGAAGAACAATCAGCACGCAGATAATCATTCCGATACGTTTCATGTTCACGGCTCCTTTCGATGCATTACAATGTTATTTGTATGATAGCGACAGCGAACCACTCTTACGGAAACCGTCTATCATGAAATATCGCAAACCACAAAGTCATAGTGTGCACCAGCCTCAGGCGTGCATGTACGGCCCGCGGGCGCGGCGGGCTCATTTCACGTTTGCGTTATTTCTCTTCGTGGTATATGGGAAAACTACCGAGGGTATCACGGACACGAGGTGTGAACGGATGAATCGTTTTCGGGCGGGTACCGCTGTCGATATAGTCCTCGAGGGGGGTAGAATCAAACAGTCGTTCATCCAGGATTACGATGAACGGCACGTTGTCCTTCTCCAGACCACGCCGCCCCTTGGTCATGATTATCTTAAGAAAACGATTGCCGTCATCTTCACCACAGGCGTAAAAAAGAAAACGCGGTATCGCTTCAATGCGCGTATTATCGAATTCAGGGAGGGATACGTCACCGTGGGGCGGGGATTCCCCGCCATCATCGCCGAAGTGGTATCTGATGTGGAATCCCGCGACTCCGGCAAGACCGGCCGCTGACAGGTTCCGCCCGCGCGCCGAATAATGATATTCCTGTACAAAGTCAAAATTGATATTCTCGTAAAAAGTCCCCAGAACGTCACTCCTGCTTTCGCAGGCGGGAGTGACGGCTTTTTGACTTTTTACCAAGCCGTCAGGATTCACATAAGATCATAGAAGGATTTAATATAGGTAAGTGTTTTTTCCTCCTGTGCCGCCATCTGCGGATTTTTTATTTTATAAAGGGCGATAAGTTTTTCCCGTGCTCTCCTCTGACCGTAGTTGATGGAAATTGACTTTTCAAAAGCGGCAATCGCCTCATCCATTTTCCTCTCATGAAAGAAGAAATCACCCAGTAATTCATATTTTCCCGCAGCGGCAAAGGAATCGTCCTGAATCTTCGCAAGATACGCGGTAGCCTCCCCTATGTTTCCCCTCCGGAAATATCTTCCCCCCAGAGCCAGATCGGCAAATGCCGAAAACGGCTTGCCCATTTCCGAAGACATTTTCCAGTATTGAATCGCCTCGTCCTCTTTTTCCTTTGAGGCAAGGATAATTGCATGAGTGTTGAAGTACGCCGTCCTGTTATCGGTTCCCCGCACGGGTAGAAAGGCGATAACGAGAAAGAAGGTGGCAAGCACCACATTCCCCGCAACTTTGCCGTACTTTTTCTCCCTGAAGTCGGAGAGCAGTATGCATATCTCTGCCGCGGCAAAGGGAATCAGGACGGCTGCAATCGGCAGGCGGTACCGCGCAGTGGTAAAGAAGACGACAAGGGTTGCCGCGTAGACCGATATCAGGGCAACCAATGCCCGCGTCTTTCTTTCTTTTCTAAGTGCCAGGATACCCGCCATGGACAGGGGGAAAATCACCCAGAACACGACAAACGGCGCCTTGAAGACTATCGCGAAGTCACTTATAAAATCAGTATCGTAATGATCGCAGGCCTCAAAGCGGTTCACAAGGACGAGGAGCTTTTGTCCCATCTTCCAGGCAAAGGCGGTCGGGTGGGCGGTGGCTTCCTTCAGCACTTCCCCCGTCCAGTAGTCAGAGGCCTCGCGCGAGGTCAGTTTCTTTCCCGCCCTCCGGCTCGCTTCGATGGTGAATTGTATGCCCTGCTCAAAGGGGGAGGAGGAGGCGAATGGAGCGGGCCGGTAGTAGGGATCGGGATTTCCGAGGTTGTTGCCGAGGTAAAGGTTGAAGCCGGCCTGCGATGTCGTGAGAGCGACTTCACCTGCCACCATGTAATTCCGTATCACGAAGGGCGCGACGGCGATGCAGAGCCCTGCACCATACACTGCAGCATCCTTCAGAAGTTTTTTCCAGGGGAGCCGGTCCCTGTATCCGTACCAGAAGAGAATGAGCGGTATGACAGGGACGAGGACGACGGCGTTGGGCCGCGCGTTCAGTACAAGCCCCGCTGCCGCACCGAGAAATCCGATTCGTATGAGGTTGCCCGTCTGCTGCATATCCTTTCTCTCAGCGCCGGAATCACCGGGGCTCAAAACCTTCACCAGCAGATACGTCACGAGGAGAAAGAGCACAAGTGAGAGGGATTCCTTGAGCGGTACGATGCTGTAGAGAATAAAAGGTTTATAGAGACAGGCGATCAGACAGGAAAGAAGGCCGACCTTTCTTCCGGCCAGTTCCTTTCCGGTGAGGTAAATGAGCCAGCATGACAGCGTGCCGAAGACTATGTTCAGGATTCTGATATGGTACGCATCGGGAGAAATCAGGCGATACACGAACGCCATGACATAGGCCGGAAGCGGTGCAAACTCGTAGACTGAATTTGAATGAAAGGTGCCCGCGGCGATTTCCTTCGCCCATTTGTGATATATCCTCTCATCCCAGAGAAGATAATCAGCATACACGGTGCCCGAAAGATTGATAAGGGCAACAATGCGGATGATGAGTCCAACCGCAAGGACGGCAGCAAGCACGAGACCGGTATTTCTGTCCAGCCATCCTGCGGATGCGCCGGCTGCGGCGGGCGCCGGATACACGGGCTGATTTTTTCTCTTCTTCTTTCCCATTACTCTTTTTCTGCAAAACGATATTTGCACAATGTCCAGGCTGCCATGATACCATCGGTCCAGCGTATCTTTTTCCCCTCCGTAAAGCTCCGAGGATAGTACCGGATGGGCACTTCTTTAATCCTGATTCCCCGTTTCAAAATCTTGGCTGTTATTTCAAAGTCAAAGTCAAAGCGGCTGCATTCAAACGGAATCGAATGAATGAGTTCAGCTTTAAACACCTTATAGCAGGTGGATATATCTTTCAGCCACTGACCAAAGAGGAAAGAGGCAAGTATTGAAAGCATTTTACCGCCCAGGTAGTACCGCAGGTATGAGTGGCGAGAACCTGTTCTCACACCATATACTGTCTCCGCTTCGCCTTCTTCAATAGGGCGGATAAGTTTTACGTAGTCGCTGGGGTCATATTCCAGATCTGCATCCTGGATAATGACGATATCGCCAGTCACATGGTTAATTGCCGAACGAATCGCTCTCCCTTTCCCCATATTTCTCTGATGCCTGAGTATGGTGATATCGACATTATCCTTATACATATCTAAAACTGAAGGGGTTTGATCGCCAGATCCATCGTCTACTATGATGATTTCCTTATCAACAGGAACGGCAATAACCTGCCTGAGAATTGCGGGGAGTGTCTTTGCTTCGTTATATGTGGGAATTATTACAGAAAGCTTCAATGTTCCGGCCATTATAATAAGAATATATAAACGGCAGGAGACTACCACAAGCGATACTCGAAGGCAACGAAGATGAGTCTGTATCTGACGCCCACACGGGTGCACTCCTGCAACACAACAATTTCGGATTGCACACATTCACACCCGCAGGGGCAAGGCATGCCGTGCCTCTACAATAGAATATGAAGATACGGAAGGTTCTGCTATAATAGTGCCGTTCCCGGAATGAAGAAACAGGAAGGAGAAACTGTCGCTATGCCCACCTATGAATTTAAATGCGAGAAATGCAAAAAAGCATTCTCCATGGTCCGGAGCATTTCCGAACACGCAAAATCAAAGGTTGCCTGCCCCAAGTGTAAAAGCAAAAAGGTAACACAGGTCATTTCCGTTTTCATGGCGAAAACAAGCAGGAAAAGCTGACAGAGAAAACCACCGCTGTGCCGTCTGCTTTTAATCTTGAACCAGTTGCTCTGCTGTACTAATGATTGCGGAAAGGCAGGAGCAATGAATTTCAAGAAACGATTCACTTCCCCGTTCGGTCAGCATATCCTTATTCCCCTTTTTCTTGTACTCATCACGCTCGCTGTCTACTGGAAGGTGCAGACGCATGAGTTCGTTCATTTCAGTGATTATCTCTTCGTGGTGGACAACAGCCATGTGAACACGGGGCTTTCACTTGATAACATCATCTGGGCTTTCGGAATCGACGAGGAGACCAACTACTGGCAGCCGCTCTCATGGCTATCCCACATGCTCGATTGCCGGCTTTTCGGACTGGACGCGGGACGGCATCACCTGGTGAGCCTTCTTTTTCATGCCGCCAACGCCGCGCTCCTTTTCATCATGTTGACTGTACTGACGGGTTCGGTCTGGCGGAGCTTCTTCGCTGCTCTTCTGTTTTCGGTACATCCCGTCTACGTGGATGCCGTGGCGTGGCTCTCCGACAGAAAAAGCCTCTTGAGCACACTCTTTCTCCTGCTCACCATCATTTCATATGCGCGGTATTGCCGGCGCCCCGGACCGTGGCGCTATTCCCTTGTGTGCATCCTCTTCACACTGGGGCTCATGGCAAAGCCTACCATCATGACGCTTCCCTTTGTGCTGCTGCTGTTCGATTTCTGGCCTCTCAGACGGACGGGGCTTGCAATCGAGTACGGGACCGGGCATGCATCCGCCGGTTCAGCCGGCATGAAGGATTCCCGGGAGCGGCCCATCTTCCCTCCCGCCGCGCTTCCCATGTATAAATTGATTATTGAAAAAATCCCCTTCTTCACTCTCTCAATACTTTCGGTTTTCATATCGGGCTACTCCCATACAAGCCGGATTATACCATTTGAGCATGTTCCTCTTGACCTGAGGGCGGCGAACGCCGTTATTTCCTACGTGAAATACCTCGTAAAACTGGTGTTTCCTGCAAACCTTGCGTTCTTTTATCCCTACCCAACCGCCATGCCGCCCCTGTGGCAGGTTCTTGCATCTCTCGCGCTGCTCGTGGTGATAACCATCGCATGTGCGCTTCTCTGGCGGAAACGGCCATACCTGATTGTCGGGTGGTTATGGTTTGTCGGAGTGCTGGTACCGATGAGCGGCATCATGCAGAACGGTTTGTGGCCCGCCCTGGCAGGGCGGTGGACCTACGTGCCTTATATAGGACTCTTTATTATCATCGCCTGGGGTCTCGGCGACCTTTTATCCGGGCACAGTAGGATTCGACTCGCAGTTCCTTTTATTGTAGCCGGGATACTTGCACCCGCGACAATATACCAGCTGCAGTTCTGGAAAGATGATATCATCCTTTATTCCCATGCCATCGAAGTGACCGAGAATAATTATGTTGCACACAACAACCTGGGAGAGGCGCTTCGCCTGCAGGGACGACTGGATGAGTCCGTCCGTCATTTTGCCCGGACCGTCACCATACGGCCCGGCAACGCTGATTACCGCTTCAACCTTGCAAGGGCGCTGGAGGCGAGGGGCAACCTTCCGGAAGCGATAGATCAGTACAGAGCCGCACTTCGTATAAGACCGGGTTTTGCGGACGCTCACCGGTATCTGGCACGGGCATTATATAAAGCAGGCGAATATAAAGAAGCGAGATACCACTTCAATGAATATCTGAAGCTCACGACCGGAGCGGACTGACGATTCGATGATTCGTAATAATATGACAGAACGGCGAATCTACAACTCCTCCGGTGTGAATGCCACCACCTCGTCTATCGAAGCGCTCCCCGTGAAGAGCATGACAAAACGGTCAATGCCGAAGGCGATGCCGGCGGCCTCCGGCATGGAAGCGAGCGCTTCAAGAAATTTTTCCGGCTCAGGGTATGCCGCCATTCCCCGCGTACGGCGATGCTCCCGTTCACTCGCGAAACGCTCTTTCTGTTCGCCGACATCGGTGAGTTCCGAAAAGGCATTGGCAAGCTCGAGCCCGCCGATATACAGCTCAAAGCGCTCGGCGAGCGTGGGGTCGTCGGCCTTCCTGCGTGCCAGCGATCCCAGCGCCACGGGATAATCAAAGAGGAACGACGGCTTCCCGCACCCGAGATGCGGCTCAATTGCGGTTACCATAAGTTCATCGAAGCGGTCGTTTAGAATCGCCTCTTCCGCGGAAATTCCCGCATAGCGAAGGAAGGCGTCACTGACGGCGATGCGTTCCCAAGGGCGCGCAAAGTCAACCGATACCCCGCGGTAGTCCAGCTTCCTTCCTAATCCAAGCGCCTCCGCCGTGAATGTTACCATTTCCTCGCACTCATCCATGAGACTCACGTAGTCCGCACCCGTCCGGTACCATTCAAGGAGGGTAAATTCTGGAACGTGGAGCCTTCCGCACTCGCCGCTGCGGAAGCATTTTGATATCTGGAAAATCTTATCAAAGCCTGCGGCGAGAAGCCGCTTCATGCAGAGCTCGGGAGAGGTATGGAGAAACCAGCCGTCGGAGGGAACGGCGTCAATGTGGGATTCCGGTGCCAGTGTGGGAACGCGCAGCGGTGTTTCGACTTCGATATATCCCCGCTCATCGAAAAAGCGGCGGATCGCCTGGATTACTTTCGCACGGATTCGAAGGTTGTGTTCACGGGAAGAAATCTCTGCACCTCTGCGTTTCTCTTATTTCACACGAGTGAGGTAGTCGCCGGTTCTCGTATCGATGCGGATTTTTTCTCCCTCCTCAACAAAGGGCGGCACCTGCACGACGTACCCCGTTTCCACCGTGACGGTCTTCATTTTCCCCGTCACCGAATCCCCCCTTGCCCAGGGGTCCGCCTGCGTGACCACCAGATCAACAGAATTGGGAAGGGTGATGCCGAGTGGCCTCATCCCGAAAAAGAGAATCTCCACGTCGAGATTTTCCATGAGAAAATTTTTTGCCTCCCCCACATGGTCATCGGTGAGGTGTATCTGCTCGTAGGTGTCATTGTCCATGAAGCAGTATCCGCTGTCGTCCCGATAGAGGTACTGCATGTGCTTTTCCTGAAGGTCCGCCTCCTCGAAGGAATCCACGGAGCGGAAGGTGCGGTCGAACTGGGAGCCCGTAATCATATTCCTCAGCCTGCACCGGTAGAGGGCCTGTCCCTTGCCGGGCTTCACGAATTGAAAATCGACGACTACGTAGGGTTCCCCGTCAATCTGAATCTTGAGGTTCTTTTTAAGGTCGCTTGCGGAATACATGCGGTTTCTGCTCCCGAGAAATGAGAATCTGATACGGAGGGTCTTTAATTCATTTCGTGATAACTGTCAAACCGGAAGTGCAGCAATTTCTGATTATACATATTCAAGCCCGTAGGGGCACGGCATGCCGTGCCCCTACAAGTCAACGCCGCATATATCCCCGCTATGAATGGCGATATATTGAGAGAAAAAAAAGGCGGCCCGAAGGCCGCCTTTTCTGTAAAGAGAGAAATGAGGGAGCTTAGAAAATACTCCAGCCTCCGTCCACTTCCTCGTAACCGATCTGATCATACCACACGGAACTGTCGTTGCCCGAGCGGTCTTTCAGCTTGACCTGGAGTGCATCAGGTGCGCGTGACGAATTAGTCACAACGATAGTTCCACTATCGAAGCACACCCATTGTTCCTGCTCATCCAGAGGGGGCAGGTCGCTGACAGTGACACCATTTGTGAACTTGGTAACACCATGGATGTTCGCGCGATAGGCGACACCTGTCACTGTTGTCGTCCACGGGTTCTCTCCATCGGGATCAAAGGTGATCGTGCTGCCCACCTGGATTCCCGCAGATTCGTGCAGCTCAATCATCGGGTACCCGAATGCAAGCACCGTGGAGAAGGTAATGCACTCATTAACATAATCATCCTCGTCTACAGTAATCGCCCCACCGTCAACGGTAATTGTGTCTGGATCACTGGCCGTATTAATATCGATGATCGTCCTCACAATTGTGGCATCGCTTATGTCAAAGACTACTGTGTCGCCAATGCTGAATCCACTTGCGTTATACACATCAACGACGTTATCACCCGAGTTGTCATTGTATACAGTCGTTGACGCACCACTTGGAGTGATACCTTCAACAGCTGTTCCCGCAGAATACGCGGATTCGGTAAAGTAAGGATATTCCAGACCAACTCCATCGAACTCACGGTAATTGTTGCTTCCGGTACCGGCAACATATGCCTTCTCAGGAGCCAGGATAACCGAACCACCGTCTATGTAGTGGTCTTCTGCTGACGCATCCTCAACAAGTATAAAGGGCGTATGGTAGCAAGTGCCTCTCTGGACATATGTCTCAGTTCCGTCATAACCGGAGTTGACAGGTCCATTGAAGAATACCTTTGCACCTTCTGCAAGAATATCTTCGCAAATGCCGCGGTCCACAGCAATCCTGCCGGTATTGTTCAGCAGTTCACAATGGTTCCCACCGCCGTAGTGATTACCTTCGGCATCAGTAATCGTTATCGGATCGCCGGCGGCAAACCCGCCAACGGACTCTGTGAAGAGGTAGTATCCGTATTCATAACCCGGACCCAGCAGTACGTTTCCGCCGCAATACCCTCCGAAATCTTCCGTCAGTGTCGTTGCGATGGCCGGCTCAAGGTCAATCATGATGTACGCGCGATTGCTCGGGTAGGGCACACCCTGGCCGTCGACAAGCGCGAGGTCGGGATCATCCCAGTATGCCCTGGCTACCCTGAAGCTTCCGCTGGAGGCCCATGCACCATACACATTAGGTTCCTGAGCCATAAGCTCCACATCCTTCAGAGGTTCCTGCGAGAGGATGGCGATTTCCGTCTCATCATATTTCGTGCATGAATCGAATTTGTCCCGATCAGGCCCGAAGAAGTAGGGATAGAACCATGCATCGGCAGGGTAATTGTCGCCTTTCCCCGCAATCACCGGTCCCAGGTTGTCCTTCAGGGCAAGACCCACAATGGTCTTGTCATAGTTCGGATCCTGGGCAATGCCGTTGATGTTCTTGGGCATGACAACAATCTGGACCGTGTTCCCGGCATAGAAGGGCGCCCACATTTCCCAGGGATTTTCATACGCCCAGCCCTCCGGTAAAGGCTCGCAGTAGAATGCATTCAGATAGTCATATTCTCCCTCTCCATACACGGTAATATTGGCCTCAACAAACTGACCGTCATTATATGTGTAGGTGACATCCCAATCGTCAACCAACTGCCACGCGGTGTCGCTGTCTTTAATGTAGACGTCATAGCCGTAGCAGTCCGCGGCAGCCGCCCAGGAGAGCCTGATTGTGCCGTAATCCTGAATCCAGTCACTGGATTCAGCATATTCAAACGCATCCTGGTCGTCGTAGAACACTTTCCAGATATCGTTCCAGTCAACTACGTAAGTGTCAAACGCGTCGAAGCCCTGAATGTCGATCGCCGGCATGATGGAGGCAAGTGTCGAGGCGTTCGGGTCGTAGATGCTGAATTTGGCATAGTAGTCGTTGCCGCACCCTGCGTCATCGCCCGAGAATCCTACCACGTTGTCAGCATTCACCTCGAAGTAGTACTGGTTCCCCGTCGGTGTTAACGTAGTCATGGGTTTCAGTACGAAGAGATAGTTCCCCGTGTTGGAGACCAGCGTCAGCGGAACCACCGACCCGTCGCCCGCATACAG
>JAPLJO010000051.1 GCA_026388515.1 Deltaproteobacteria bacterium
ATGATGGCCGGGCTTGAGTTTCTGCCGAATTCGCCCACGCAGATGAATGCGGGGCGGGAGCTGGGCCAGTTGTCGGCGTGCTTCGTCCTGCCTGTAGGCGATTCCATGAGCGAAATCTTCGACGCGGTGAAGCACACGGCCCTCATCCACAAGTCGGGAGGCGGGACGGGCTTTTCCTTTTCCAATCTCCGGCCCCACAATGATGTAGTGAGGTCAACCGCGGGTATTTCCAGCGGGCCGATTTCCTTCATGCGGGTCTTCGACATCGCCACGGAAACGGTCAAGCAGGGCGGTACCCGGCGGGGCGCGAATATGGGCCTTCTCCGCGTGGATCACCCGGACATTCTTGACTTCATCACCTGTAAATCCGACCAGAAAAACCTCAACAATTTTAATATATCGGCGGGTCTCACGGAATCCTTCATGAAGGCCGTCGGGCAGAACGAGGAATATCCGTTAATCAATCCCCGGAACGGAGAAACCACGGGTACACTCAACGCGCGGGATGTATTTGACCTGATCATCAAGCAGGCGTGGGAGAATGGGGAGCCGGGCATCATCTTTCTCGACAGGCTGAACCGCGATAACCCCACACCGCACATAGGCAGGATTGATTCCACGAATCCCTGCGGGGAGCAGCCGCTGCTTCCCTATGAATCCTGCAACCTGGGCTCCATCAATCTGGGACTGATGGTGAAAGACGGCACTGTGAACTGGCAGCGGCTCGGGGAAGTGGTCCGCGAAGCGGTGCATTTTCTTGATAATGTCATCGAGCTCAACCGTTATCCCCTTCCGGAAATCGCCCGCATGACCTACGCCAACCGGAAAATCGGGCTGGGGGTCATGGGCTGGGCCGACATGCTGATTGCTTTGGGCATTCCCTATAATTCCGAGGAGGCAATCACCCTCGGTGAGAAGGTGATGAAATTCATCAACGACGAGGGTCATGGGGCCTCCCGGGAGCTGGCGAAGGCGCGGGGTTCCTTCCCCAATTTCGAGGGGTCTCTCTATACGGGACGCGGCGAACCGCCGATACGCAATGCCACCGTGACCACCATCGCCCCCACGGGAACCATCTCCATCATCGCGAATGCTTCGTCGGGCATCGAACCAATTTTTGCCGTATCCTTTCTCCGGCAGGTCCTTGACGGCACCACGCTGATCGAGGTCAATCCCCGGTTTGAGCGCATCGCCAGGGAACGGGGCTTCTATTCGGAGGAACTCATGCAGCGCATCGGCGAGAAGGGGTCAATCAGGGAGATCGAAGAAATCCCCGAAGACATTCGCCGGATTTTCGTGACGGCCCATGATATCCTGCCGGAAGACCATATCCGGATGCAGGCGGCATTTCAGAAGCATACCGATAACGCCGTGAGCAAAACCGTCAATTTCCCCACCGCCGCCACGGTTGAGGATGTGAGAAAGGTGTATGAGCTTGCCTATACCCTGGATTGCAAGGGTGTCACCATTTACCGTGACGGGTCGAGAGACCAGCAGGTGCTCTCGACGGCAAAGAGACACGAGGAGGCGGATTCCCGGCAGCAGGAAGCCATCCGGGAGCGCCCTATGACGCTTAAGGGATGGACCTACCGCATGCAGACGGGCTGCGGTCCCCTCTACGTGACCATTAATGAAGACGAGCACGGGCTTTTTGAACTGTTCACCACCATGGGGAAAGCCGGCGGCTGCGCCGCGTCCCAGAGTGAGGCCATCGGCCGTATGGTATCGCTGGTCTGGCGAAGCGGTGTGCAGCCCACTCGGGTCATCAGGCAGCTCATGGATATATCCTGCCACTCGCATTATGGATTCGGCGAAAGCAAGATTCTTTCCTGTGCCGACGCCGTCGCGAAGGCGATTCAGCTGCACCTGTCATCAAACGGCTACGCAGAGAGGATTGAAAAAGGGGCTTTATATAAGGGCGCCTGCGCCGAATGCGGGGGGCCGGTCCATCACGAGAGCGGTTGCATCGTGTGCCATTCCTGCGGCTACAGCGAATGCGCATAAGGCATGGTGTTATTGAAGAAGGAGTTTCTGCCCCGGCTGTATTATTTCGCTCGCCGTTATTCCGTTCCACGCACAGAAATCCTTCACCGATATTCCATTCTTCCGGGCAATGCTGAAAACGTTCTCACCCTTCCTTACTACATGAACGCGATTGCCGGTCGCCTTGTCTATCAGTGCCGCACCCGGGTGCGCCGGCGTATACCCTGAGGCAAGGGCGTCAAGCTTTTTGTTCAGCCCCGCCAGCTCAATCGCAATCCCGTCAAGGCGATCGCCGAATTGATCTTTTGACGAGTCGAGATCCATTGCGAGTGACTCTATCTCTTCGTTTATGCGGGCGAGATTGTCATATATCCCTGATATCACACCGCTCTCATCTTCGTCGCTGTCCGCCGGGAAATACAGGCAGAACACTACCAGGAATATGATGAAGAGGGCGCTTGCCGCGAGCAATATCCTGAACGGCTTGAAAACGGAAGAAGAGGTCCCGCGGGAACTGCGTCGCCGGTCATTCCCATCAGAAATCACCATGCGGTCCTGCCTCATTAGTCCATCAGGGTCCAGTTCCATTTCGCTGTCGTGAAAATTGCATCTCATAGACTCTCATCCCTCCCGGGAGGAACATGATGAATGTGCATTTTCATGCAAATGTGTGCCCCAGTCTCCGTATCGTTTCCTCGGCGATGCCCGATACCGGGGACTTGCTGCGTGCGAGCGATTGCAGAAATGCCAGGGATTTCTCCCCGCCGATTTTCCCCAGTGAGGATATTCCCGCATGAATGACCTCCAGGCGCTCCTTATCGGTGCCGGCTTTGAAAAATGCGAAGAGCCCCCTTTTCTCTTTCAGCAGTCCCGCCGTCATCGAAAGTATCGCATCCTCCAGGAGTTCCTTGTGAGGAGCGTCGGCAAGCGCGCCGACTGCCTTTACCAACCGCGCGAGATTATGTGCGCGATGAACGGTGTCCTTTTTGTCGTCGGGGAGTTCCCGTTTGATGAGTTCGAGCAATCGGCTGACGGACTCTTCAGACAGGGGTGATACGACGGTGAGGGAGGACACGGCGTGATTCCATACCTTTTCATCCTCGTCATGCAGCGCGTCTATAATCAGGGGTTCCGCTTCTTTTCTGTTGAGCCGTGCCGAGGCATCGAGGGCCTTGATTCTCAATCTCGGGTTTTCGTGTTTCAGATATTTTTTAACCTGAGCGGTATCATGACTTTGACCGACATACCCGATGATGATGAGGGCGGCGCTCGCTATTGATGCACTACGGTTCCAGTCGCCGAGCACCTGCAGCGCCCAGCCCCTGGCAGGATCACCTTTCCTGCAGAGGACGTCGATGGCGCTTTTCCAAACCTCGGGGCTCTCACATCGCGAAAACACGGCATCGAGGATCGTAATGCACCGCGGTCCCAGTTTCATCAGCACGTCGTTGATTTTCTGACGTCCCGTGAGTCCCGCCTGCATGTACGCCTCGATAAGCGTCTCTTCTGAACCGTCAAAAATCGCGTCAGCGAGCGACGAGGGCAATCCTGATGCTTCGGAAGAAAACATTTTTTTCGATGATACATCGGAGAAGACTTTCACGATTTCATTGACAACCGCCCACTCCTCCTGCAGGAGAAGCTCCGGGATGACCCTTCGAAAGAGATTCACAAGGTTCTCCATGTCATAGACGGATGCCGCTTCCTGAATTTTCCTCACGCATGCATCCATGTGCGCCACCACATCGCGCGCCAGTGTCCTGGCGCCGATCTGCTCACGGAGCCTCTCGGGAAGGGATTCGAAGCGAATCATGCGGTGTTCATACAACCGCTCCAGAAGATTCGACGCCTCCGGCAGGTCCTCCGCCACAATCCGTTCCGACACCAGTCGGAGCACCGTTTCAATGCCGTCGCACCGCCGCCGGCATGCCGGTGTTCCGTCATCCTGCGGGAGGGCATTCTTTTCCTGCTCATATTCCTCCAGCACGAGGAGTGAAGTGGGAAGCAGGATATCCCGGGGGAGGACATGAATGATCAGCTGTTCCAGTTCATCGAATTCAATATGCGCGACACAGCTCGTGATTACATCGCAGTTGACGATTAAATCCCTGAGCAGGTCCGGGTGCCGCAGGGGCCGTATGATGTCGTGTATGATTTGTACCTTTATCCGTTTGATTTCTCCGGAAGATGTATCACGGAACATCGGTATGACCGAGAGGTCTTTGGCGAGCCGGCGCAGCGTAATCGCCACACGCCACGGCAGCCTTCCATCGGCAAGCACGAGATCATTTTTAAACACGAGTGAGACATCATGTATACCTGCATCGACAAGGGCCTTCGTCAGGCACTTCCCGATCGTCGCATCATCATTGAAATCGGCCATCGGCTCGCTCATGATATCCACGAACGATTCAAAGTGCTGCGGGCTGATTTTCTTTTTTATGGTAACACTAAGGAGTCCTTTCCGCTCGAAGTATTCTCTCAGTTTGGGAATGAATATTATCGCAATGTTCGTCCTGGTGAGCCTCCGCATGCCGGCAGGCTCGTCCAGAATACCGACGATATAGATATCCGGCTGTGAGTCCGTCTCGCGGCAGGTCAGCATGATCTCTGGTGCACCTCCCAGTGCCCGCTGAAAAGAACCGTAGAGGCCCTCTTTCACCTCCCGGGAACTCGGATGCGCCGGATCATAGTAGCCGCTCCGCGAAATTGCCTTGGTGAGATCCACAACGAAATCACAGGCAATCTGCGCCTTCATGAATTCGTCGGGAGCAAATTTTATTTTTTCGTCATGCGCGTAAAAATTACTGTGAGTATGTGTATTCATTGTACGTACCCCTGTATAACTTCGCATATGCAGCCGTGCGCGTGCGCCATACTGCTGCGGCATGCACGGCTCTGCCGACGCCGGATAAGGGTACCGTGTACTGATTGACTGAGAGGGGTGAATCCGCACCTGGAAACTTCGGCAGCCTGGCAGTCCCCGTACATGCGTGGATCCATGGCTTTGCGTCCTGCCCTCACGGACAGTTTGCCCTTATCGGTTATGAAAGAACGGTGCGTGCGTACCACTAAAGAGTAAGAACGGGTGGCGGTTTCGACTCCACTATATGCGTGAATATCTTATAAGGCAAGAATAAGCTTCACGGTCCATGTGTGAAATTAATCACCATGGCGTGTACCGTTGAACGGCGGTGTTACCGCCCGTCAACAGCGGCACCATGCATGGCAGGGACTGCGGTGCGCGGCCATGAAAAAAGGGGGCGGTTCCCGATGGAAAAACCACCCCCCTGACGTCGAATTTCACGGTAACACATACACGCCGCTGCATTCCGATGAAGCCGCGCCGCGCCTGTTTCCCCTGATGCACCCGTCAACTACTGCTTAATTACTTCCTCGTAGTCAATCGCCGCCTCGACTCTCCTGTTGATCTGACGGCCTTCTTCAGTCGCATTATCGGCAATCGGCCGGCTCTTGCCATATCCTTTTGCGCCAATCCGCGAAGCCTTGATGCCGAACTTGTCGACGATATATTTCTTCACACTGTCGGCACGTTTCTGTGAAAGAGCCTCATTGTATTTTTCCGTACCCCTGCTGTCGGTGTGGCCTTCGACAACTATGGTAATCTCCGGATTGGCCTTCAATACGGCGGCTACCTTCCCGATTTCATCATGGTATTTCGCCTTCACGTCCGCCTTGTCGAAATCGAATTCCACGTTCAGTCTCACGCGCTT
Source organism: Deltaproteobacteria bacterium (assembly GCA_026388515.1). Lineage (GTDB taxonomy): Bacteria > Desulfobacterota > Syntrophia > Syntrophales > UBA2210 > JAPLJO01. Next base: position 5,718 of record JAPLJO010000051.1, read on the forward strand.
CTTTTCAATCAGTTCTGCGGCTGCTTCCTCTTTTTCCTCCTGCACTTCCTCTTTCACAGGGCAGCCGTCAACGGTGCCCGGCCCGGGAACATCGGGGCATTTGTCAAGATAATCGTAGATGCCGTCGCCGTCACTGTCGAGGGGGCAGCCTGCCGCATCCACCACCACGCCCTTTGGGGTGTCGGGGCATTTATCCATGTCATCGATCACGCCGTCACCGTCAGAGTCCTTCGGCTGTACCGCCACCGGCTTCTGGCCTCCTATGAGGTAGGTCACTCCCAGCGTGTAGAGGAGGTTATTGTAATTGTCGTTCAGTGTGACGATGTGATACACGTCGCCTCGAAGGGCAAGATTATCGGTGAAGAAGTATTTCAGTCCCGCCCCGTAGTTCAGCAGAAAATTGGCATCCGCGTCATCTGCACTGCGGTTAAATGTTATCCCGCCAAGACCGGCCGCTACGAAGGGGACCAGCTTATCTCCTATCGAGGGGAAGTGATACAGGCCGTTCAGGCGGTAGAGCCACGTATCGGTTTCTTCATTTTCATTGTAGTTCGCATTGATATAATGCAATGAGGCTTCCAGCCCCCATTTTTCCGTGAGATTGTAACCAAGACCGACACCTGCCGCCAGTTCAGGCTGATAGAATGGGTCTTCGCTGTAGGTCTGATTACCTTCGAACTGATATCCGCCTATACTTGGCGATATGGTTATCGCCCCTTTCCGCTGCTCCATTGCGGTCGCAGGGGAGAAACAAAGCAGAACCATCAGCATAACAATCAAGATGCCACTACACCCTCTCTTCATAATATTTCCTCCTTTCGCTCTTGCAGATAATTTCTCTGATTTATGATGAGTCCCGGCGATACATGAAAGCGTCCCTCGATACCCGCAACGCTTCGTGTGAATCGCCGAAGAATCAGGAATGAGCTTCGGGGATTATAGCCTACTTTGTGTTCCTGTTCAAAAGATTATCGCCGGTCCCGTCATTTTTTTTGCTATGGTAAAAAGTGCCGAATTCCACCTCAAATGTGGTATAAGGTACTGGGAACCAGTCTTGTAATGACGGGGCAGCACATCAAATGCCCTACCGCAATTAACAATATCTAATATCTTAAAAAAGGAGGAACCGGTATGGGTGATATATACACTGAGAAACCATGGGTAAAAAATTACGACAAACATGCACCGCCGACACTGAAGTACGAAGAAAAAACCTTCGCGGAGAAATTCAGGGAAATCGCGGAGAAATACCCCGACAAGACGGCCATTATCTACATGGGGAGCAAGCTGACCTTCCGTGATCTCGACGTGCTTTCCAACCAGCTCGCCGCGTACTTAATCAAAATCGGACTCAAGCCCGATGAGGTCGTCGGACTCCACATGCCGAACATACCGGCAAATTACATCAGCATCATCGCCGTGCAGAAAGCCGGGTGCGTCTCCACGGGACTGAGCCCCCTGCTCACGCCCCATGAGATGGAGCACCAGATAAACGACTCGAAGGCAAAAGTAATCATGACGGTGGATATCCTCTTCGCGAAAATCGCGGAGGTGGCCGGCAAGACTAATTTCTCGACGGTGATTGTTTCTGAAATCGCTGATTACCTGCCCGGTGTGAAACGCGTGCTGGGCAAGCTCCTCAAGAAGATACCCACGGCCGAGGTACGGCCGCTTGCGGGTAAAACAATGCTCCGATTCCCCGACGCCCTCAAGGACATGCCGAAAAACCGGGTCGAGGTGAAACGGAAGATGGACGATACCATTTTCCTCATGTACACCGGTGGCACCACGGGTCCTTCGAAGGGAGCGATACTCACCCAGAGGAGCTATATGTCCAACCGGTTACAGGTGCTTAACTGGCTGGATCTGGTCCCCGAAGAAATGGCGCTCTCGGCCTTTCCGCTCTTTCACATCGCGGGACTCGCTCTCGGCGGCTTTTCCATGACCAACGGCACCACCCAGATCTGTGTGCCCAATCCCAGGGATGCGGCATTTCTCATCAACTGTATAAAAACTTACAAGCCCACAGTTATCGTCAATGTCCCCACGGTTTTCTTCGAGCTTATGAAGAGGCCGGAGTTCAAGCAACTGGATCTCAGCAACCTCAAGTGGTGTCTCTCCGCCGCGGCGCCCTTCCCTCCCGAATATATCAACGAACTGGAGAGCGTCATCGGCAAGAACAAATTCATCGAGCTGTATGGCATGACGGAGACCTCGCCCGTGACCTGCTGTAATCCGCGCTATGGGAAAAAGAAACCGGCCTCAATCGGCATGCCGCTCGCTGATACGGAGTTCAGGCTCATTGATCCCGAGACGGGCCAGCCTGCGAAACCCGGAGAACCCGGTGAAATCACGATTCGGGGACCGCAACTCATGAAGGGGTACTACAAACAGCCCGAGGAAACGGCCAACGCCCTCCGTGACGGCTGGATGTTTACGGGCGACGTGGCAAAGATGGACGAGGAGGGCTACTTCTATATCGTGGACCGCCTGAAGGACATGGTCATCGTCTCCGGCTTCAAGGTCTTCACGAGGGAACTCGATGACGTCCTCATCAAGCATCCCGACGTTGATGTCGCCGCCTCCATCGGCATTCCCGACCCTGACCGGCCGGGGTCAGAAAGGGTCGCCGCCGCCATCGTCCTCAAGCCGGGCGTCGACAGGAGCGATGCTGAAAAAGAGAAAATCACAAAATACCTGCGCGATACGGTGGCACCCTACAAGGTGCCCAAGACCATTGAGTTCATGGACCAGCTTCCCACCAGCGGCGTGGGCAAGGTCCTGAAGCGTGAACTCAGAAAGGTAATGGCCCCGGGAGTCAAGAAATAACTCGATCAGATATACATGAAAGCGGGGGCACGGCATGCCGTGCCCCCGCTTTTGTTCAATGGGGCGCCGTAACGGGCGCACACCCGGGTGTGTTTCAGTAAATCAGGAATTCAGGCTCCCGAACCCTATCCCCGCGTCTTCATCAATTCCCTTACAATAATAAGTTTCTGAATCTGCGTGGTACCGGCGCCGAATTCGATCCCCTTGATGTCCCGGTACATGCGCTCGATGGGAAACTCGCTGATGAACCCATAACCGCCCAGTATCTGAATCGCCCTGTCCACGACGCGCAGTCCCGCCTGTGAGCAGAAAAGCTTTGCATAGGACGCCTCGAGGCGCACCCTTTTCCCCCGTTCGGCCTGGGACACCGCCCAGTATGCCACGAGCCTGCCCGCGTTGATATCCGTCGCCATGTCGGCAATCATTTCCTGTATCATCTGGAAGCCGATGATGGGCTGCCCGAACTGGACACGCTCCGAGGCATACTTGAAGGCTACGTCAAAGGCACCCTGGGCAACCCCGATGGGGCAGATGGAATACACGATACGTTCCCGGTCAAGACCGTTCATCAGCACCCGTATGCCCCCGTTTTCTTCTCCCAGGACGTTGACTGCGGGCACCTCGCAATTATCGAATATCAGCTCGCCCGTGGGCGAACCCCTCACGCCCATCTTTTTCAGCGACTTCCCCCGCGAGAATCCGGGAAAATCCTTTTCCAGGATGAAGGCGGTGATGCCTCGCGGACCCGCTGCGGGGTTGGTCTTCGCATACGCAACGATGACGTCCGCGACGGGGCCATTAGTAATGAACATCTTCGTTCCATTGAGAATATAGACATCCCCTTTCCTTTCCGCCCGCGTGGTCATCGATGTCGCATCGGAACCGGCGCCCGGCTCCGTAATGGCAATGGCGCCGATTTTTTCCCCGGCAATGAGGCCGGGAAGGTACTTCCTCCGCTGTTCTTCGCTGCCGTTCCGGTAAATATTTTCCGTGCAGAGAACCGCATGGGCCCCGAAGGTATTGGCAGTGGAGGCACAGCCTCTGCCCAGTTCTTCCATCACGAGGACGCATGAAAGAAGGTCCGTCCCGCTTCCTCCGTAAGCCTCCGGGATCGACATGCCAAAGAGCCCGAGTTCGGCCATGGCCCGGAAGTTCTTTTCAGGAAAGGCACCGTCAACGTCAATCTCCGGGGCGAGGGGAATCACCTGGTCATCCACAAACCGCGCCACCGTCTCCTTGAGCATCTGCTGTTCCTTCGTCAGTTCAAAATCCATTGTCGCTCCTTGTGCGCATGATGATTGATGGCTTCAACTTTCTTTAAAACGTCATGGCGGGAATTCCGGAAGCCACCATGACCGGCTCCCCTATTGATGCTCCCTCGGCACGCAGGCCAGCATGTCGGCAAGTTTAATATCCGGATGGCGATACCGCTTCTTTGTTTCCGTGCCCTTCCCGAACTGAATGGCCTCCTGCGGACACCACTGAATGCAGGCCAGGCACTGCTCGCACCGGTGTTGCCACACGGGACGTGATTCTTCGAGCGAGATGTTCCGCGCAGGGCAGATTTTTTCGCAGATGCCGCAGCCGTTGCATTTTGCGTCCGCCCGGAAAGACTTATCCATCCCGGGGACACGGGGGAAGCTCATCCGGTAAAACCACGAAAAAAGCACGTTCTGCCACCACGGCCCCTTTTCAGGTGCCTGCCGACTCCTCTTTTTTATCACACCTGCGATATCGGCAATTTTCCTGCCGGCTTCCCCGAACAGGGTTTCCTGTTTTTCGACGGGTGGTGCGCCGCCCCAGGGAATGTAATTGCTGGGCATGCAGAGTGAAAAGCCCGACGAAAGGGTGTGTCCCTTTTCTTTCATCACCTCTTCGAGCTGCAGAAGGGTGGCCGCCACCTGCCCCGCATTGACGGCAACGGCAAAACAATATGCGGAATCGGCGGGCTCCAGCCGTTCCACAAATCCCAGGACCCGGTGCGGCAGTCCCCATATGTGAACGGGGAAAATCAATCCGATGCAGCCTGCATCGCTATGCACGATCCCATCATCGGCCTGCGTCATGGGCACGAGGTGCGCATCGCCCAGTTCGGACGCCAGCTTTTTCGCCGTCCAAAGGGAATTGCCCGTTCCCGTATAGAAATAAAGGACTGTGTGCATCGTCAGAACTCCTTCCCCTTTCTTTATAGCGGGCCTCCGAAACGGCCGCGGCCGATTATAAGCGCTCTCGCGCGACAGCACAATCCCGACTTATCACGACGAAAACATCAATCATGATAGCTTCGTAAAAATCCAAAAGACGTCTCTCCCGCGAAGGCAGGAGTCCAGACGTCGTCCCGGTGAAAACCGGGAACCAGTGAAACGCGGATTCCTGCCTGCACGGGAATGACAAAGAAGGTGGATCCCTTACTTTTTACGAAGTCATCAATCCTTTATTATTCAAAAAACGGCCAAACTCACATTGAAAGTGTGGTATAAGGAGCGGCATCTTGCATTGCGGGCGTACCATGGACACAAGAAAAATTCGCTTCCTCTCCGTACTTCTGATTATTTCCTGCGTAATTCTTTTTTCCGGCTGTGCCGTCCCGCGCACAGCGAAGAAATCCACTGGTGAGGCGATGGCAGTTCCCGCAAAGACGAACAACGCCGATGCCCCGACACCGCAGTTCAATATCGGCGGCACCTGGAAATCGGCCATGTTCGGCCCGATGACATTGAAACAGTCGGGGGAAAAGGTCACCGGCGCCTACGACTATAACGATGGCCAGCTCAGGGGGACCGTCGAGGGAGACCGGGTTACCTTCAAGTGGTGGGAGCACGTGCCGGGGCAGCCTTATGAACAGGCATTCGAGAGCAACCGCGGTGATGGCTATTTTGATATTGCTCCGGACGGAAAGAAACTCGATGGGAAATGGCGCTACGAGGGCCATGAAGAATGGGGCGGCAACTGGAGTTTCAGAAAGCTCAAGTGAGCCGGCATTATAACCGGCCGGTCAGATTAATCCTTCCTTTTCCCTCTTGATGATAATTTTTGTGGAAAAACATTCTGTCGCCGTTTCCTTTCCTTCCCATGCACGGTAACAGAGAAGCCTGACCTCTGTGGTGCCTTCTTTCTTTGCCCTTAACTGAAAAATCCTCATTACGGGGGCATTCCTCTTATCTTGTCCCGACATGCATCTGGTTGATTCGGAAAGAAGTTCCAGACACCCGCAGTCGAGCTTATCGAGATACCAGCCGTATCCCTCACACCCTCTGGTGGGAAGCTCAATCTGGAAGAGAGAATTTTCCTCCAGTATCACTTCGCCTTTGTGCTGTTCTTTCCCGACAATAAGCATACTATCCGCTTTCCTGGGAAATACGCCGCATAAGGCAGCCTTAACGTTTCGGCTCGAAAAGGTTCAGAGAGGCAGATTAAGAAGCGCGCCGCGCAGCTACCTGGAGAGAACCAGCTCCAAGGTGAAGTTCCGTATAGTGATATGTGCCCCCGGCTTTCATACATACTACCGTCCCGCATACTGAGTTTACACTATTTCCACGGGAAAACGCTATTATAATTAATCACATCGCCCTATGAAATACTTCACATGGCAGCCATTCCCTTCATAATTACAGCATGCCGCAGATTTGCAGAAAAAGCGTGTGGACGGACTGAAAAATCCGGGCGGCACGCCGATGAGAAACATAATTGACAGACCGCAGAGAAGTAAGGTAATCATAGAACGTAACAGTTGGTTTCATTATTCGGCGGCGGATGTATCGGTACCGTTTTCGCCGCGCGAAGTGGCGTTCTTCCCGGTGGGTGCAACTGATGCCTTTTCTGTCATCACGGTGCATTTCAATATCAGGTTCCGGTTTATAGAAATCCCTGCATCGTTCACTCGGCAGTCATGCAATTCTATGAAACATTTATCAAGGAGGGTGTCATGAAAAAAAATCTTTCCCGGTTCTTGGTTCTTTGTATCGCCGGTGTCTTCGGCATGTGTGCGGCGGTCGATGCGTCCTCCACACCGCTGCCGTCAGGGACACAGGCCAATATCACTGGATCATTCTCGATCTTAATCGAGAAAGGCGGGGCATGGAAGGAAGTGGCCGTATCGCCCTGCGACAAGTCCTTCAGTGAATGGGTCGTCGATTTGGGCACGTATCTGTCCTCTCCCGATGCCGTCGCGCTGCGCATCGTTCAGACACGGGGAGAGACGGCACACCTCGATGCCCTTTCCCTGGGAGGAAAACCGCCCGATGCCGTTACGGGGAGCGATGACGCACAGGCACTGGCGAAAGTATCCCGAAAAGATTTCGATGTACTCGATGTGACCGGGAAAACCATGGAATTCCATTTCACCGGGGGACGCGGGGACGCTGTGCTCAAGTTGACCGCACGCATCGAACCGGAAAAACTGTCCAGGGTTCCCTTTCAGTTTCCCACGGCGAACCTCTTCAAATCCGCCGACAAAATATCGCAATTCTACACCTACCGCCTGAACGATGCGGCAATGGCCGGGCCCGGCGATCCGCTTTTCAAGGAATTCTGCATTCCCGGCTCGGGGCATCCCGCCGGGTACACCTACGGGTGGGTGTGGAATGATAATGGATTCCTTTACGTAAACATTGACTTCACGCCCGACAACACCATGGATGGAAACAAGGACTACGCGAAGGTGTTCATCAAAACCGATAAAGGCCCCAGGGAATTTACGGTCTCCCGTGATGAGTCCCGCTGGGGGAGCCAGGATTTCACCTACACGGATAAAGCCGTCTACCAGCATATGCGGTACAGTTTCAAAATACCGCTTACTGAAGTGAATGCGGAGGACGGCACGGTAAAGCTTGCCTTCGCCGCTTATGGAACCGCCACCGTTGTCATGCCCGACTATCCCGATGTGGCAACGGATTCCAAGGGGAACAAGCATATCGTATATACTACTTCCGGCGGTGGCAATGGTTTCGTCGACGGCTATGGAGGTTACGGAGGCCTCTGGTACGAGATGCGGGGTCCCGACGATTCAACCATAATCTACCCCATAGTGATCAACAATAACGATGGTTCCGATGCGACGCACCCCACCGTAGCCGTTGATTCAAAGGACCGCGTCTTCGTGGTTTGGGAAAGGCAGTTTGAAGGCAGCGCCGACATTTACATCTGCCGTCTTGAACCAGCGCTCTTCAATCCGGAAGAAAGAGTAAGCCCCCTCGTCATCAAGACCCTCAACGACAGGTCCATCACGCTTCCGGACAGTGACGACGTCCTGGAAGTAACTCCCCAGATCGTCATCGACAAGACCGTCTCTCCCAACCGCGTGCACGTTGTCTGGGAGAAGACATACCCCATGGTTGGGATCTCAATAGAGCAGAAGGGAAGTTCTGAAGGTTCAATCATGTACACCCGGCTGAACCCGGAAACAGGCGCACAGATAGTCAAGGAAAGATCGGTGAATATTCCTTACGATGGTCCTCACTCTTACTTTTATGAATCCCTGCCCGATTGTGCAGTGGGAGTCAATCACAATGTCCATGTCGCGTGGAATGAAGAAGTACCTTCCCTTGCACCAGCCGACTATGTGGAAGGAACTGAGGTAGGAGGAGGCGTGAGTGAGATTTTCTACGCCCTTCTCAACGGCGCGACAGGCAAGGATATCATTCCGGCCACCCAGATGACGGGATGCCCGGGCGGGCCAACATTGAAAACCCCGGTTAACGGGAACGGCAACGCGGACTGTTACACAAATTCGGACAGTCAGTCCATTAGCGTGGATACAAGCGGCAGGGCCTATATCATCTGGGAGGACGACAGATACAGTTTTCCTATGCGTTCAGGCCCTTCTCGCGGATGGATTCGATGGGGAAAATTTTTGTCACCTTCTTCACGGAATTGAATAGTCCCCTCTTTTATTTTGCTGTCGATCAGTCCGGAGTTGCGGATCCGAAAAGTCTTGACTTGCTGGATGGGAATGCGGCCGACTCCTACGGCAGGGGCCGCATGGCCTTCCCCTGCGTGGGGCCTTATTTCGTCTGGAGCAGCTACAGTTACGGGCTGGGATTTTTCGCGTATATCCTGGACGACGACCAGGACTATGTCGAGGACGACTGCGACAACTGCTCCGAAACACACAATCCCGACCAGGCCGATATCGACCAGGATGGTGTGGGCGATGCCTGTGACA
>JAPLJO010000117.1 GCA_026388515.1 Deltaproteobacteria bacterium
TTATGTGGCCTATAACAAAGATCATGAACGGCAAGACTTGAGGGCGCGAAACGCCTTACGCTTGCTTGGTTTTACTACCGGAAAGCGACCTACAAAAATAAATAAAAGAGCCCTCTTCGATGAGTATGTGGGCCTTATAACTGGATCGCCGGATATAAATGACATAACCACCTGGAAAAACCCTCCAAAGCCACTTTCTAAAATTACTGCTATTAAAGTTATGGCCAAAAAATACAGCATGAAGAATGAAACCCTTTTTCAGTACCTAAAACTTTATATAGCGGCACAACGCAGAAAATATGGCCCGACTTGGAACGGGGGAAGAGCTTTACTACCTCAACTTAAGCCACGATAAACAGTTACATACTATACGTACAATATGTACCCGTGACACGTGAATTATAATAGATTAGTTTGGGATCAAGCAAACGAGCTTGATCCCTTTTTTTTTGGAGGTAGGAATGATGGAGACGAGAAAGAACATTATCAAAGAGGCATACACCCCTAATGAGGTTGCTTTCAGTTACGGCGTTAACGCCGGTCACCTGGCTAACCTTCGCACGATGCGGAAGGGACCCCGGTTTTTCAAGGTGGGGCGAAAGGTTTTGTACTTCCGAGCGGACCTTGAGTGTTACTTCAAAAAAGTTCCCGTCGAAACACGGGACAGTATTTAAAGATCGCTGACGCGGAGGGACACGTGAGCGGGGATACCTTAAGGAAGCCGGGCCTTCTTTTGATTTCATGACGGGTAATGAATATAGAATTTTCGCCGCGTTCAACATACCAGACCCGCGTTTCAGTAATCGAATTTCCCCAGGATCGAAACTATATCAAGCATGGATCGTGGCAAATTGGGGGGAGCTGCCGTCGAGAACGGATCGCATGACGTTGAGAATTTTTGACAGGGCATGGTTCAATGCTGAAATAAGAACTGTCACGAAAGGAACGGGGCTTCCATATTCCATTGTTAAACGTTTGACTGAAAGGATACCCGAACCACCGTCAGAGGGAAAATCATAATGCCGATTCTGCCAAAGGCCATGCCGCAAACCATGACACTCATTCACTTTCAGAGATGGCTTGCTGGGTATAGGTATAGGTATTGGTACAGGTTAAAGATAAGGTTAGGGCTAAAGCTAAGGTTATTAGTAAAAGCTTTACTTATATTAAAAGCAAAAAAGGTTTTTTGGTTAATTTATAAAAAGGCGCGGTGATGGAAATTGAATCCATGAATAAAGCGGTGGTCCATGATCTCCCCGTCGTTCAAGTCATGGAGGGGCAATTTGAAAATGCGCTTCGATACTTCCGGCGGCGCGTCGGGCGGGCTGGTATCGTGCGGGAGTGCAAGCGGCATGAATCCTTTGCTACGGCACGTGAACGGCGATTCAGAAAAGAATTAGCAGCGATACAGCGAAAGAAAAAAGCCATGCTACGTTATAAAGCGCAAAGGCCGATTGAGGTCACTATAAGATAAGTGCTTGATATTATTCAGGGTCCTTGATAGGCCGTCGCCCACGCGGTGGTTCAAACCTCGTCATAGGGCTACACAGACAAATTTTTTCAAGGATTTACAATAGCAATCTGGAGGTTTAAAAATGGACTTAAACAGGACGGAAACCGCTGAGCATTTCAACATTTCTCTGTCAACGATTGATGGCTGGAAACGGCGGGGCTGCCCCTTTCGACGCGAGGGGCGGCACGTATTTTTCGATACCTCCGCGGTTCAAGCATGGCTGGCGGCGCGGGAGATTAACGGCACCGGAGGCGGCCTGGGGGGAGCTACGCCGGAACTGATAAAGCAGCGAACGCGATTAGCGCGGATCACCGCCGACAGGCGGCAGCTTGAACTCGAAAAAGCCAGGGGGGAATTGATCAATAGGGTATATGCCCGTAAATTGTGGGGTGCGGTGATGCAGAATATCGTAAATAAAATTTCCATTATTCCTGCAAAACTCCCCCCGCTGGTTCATGGTTTATCAATTCCAGAGGCAAAAAAAGTTGTAGAAAAAATGATTTTTGAGGTGCGGTCAGAAATTGCAAATCCAGAGCTTAAAGAAATTTCCAAAATAATGAGCGATAACGAAAAGCACGTTAAGAATCCAAAAAATAAGCGAGCACGGAGGCAGAAAAAATGAAAGAAAATTTTGATTTGACAAAACTATCAAAAATCCCAGCGGTAGCGGCGCTTCTTGAAACTGAGGCGCGGAAAACGAGAGAGAAAAGAATTTCCACTATAGCAGAAAGGGAGCGACTTCTTGACGCGGGCGAGAAATCTGCCGCTGACTTCAGGAAGCGATTACAAGCCGCTGAGGAAAAAATCAAGGCCGCTGCCGATACCTTAGAGAAAGCGCGGCAGGCCTGGGGCATAATAGACATAGAGCGATGGACAAAATCTCTTGAACGAGACCGGAAGCTTGACGAGCTGAGAGCTGATTTACTGGCAAGCTATCCGCCGGAAATTGACGATTTTATAAAATACATGGACGAAAAGTTATATGCGATCCGGCTGACGCAGCCGTATCACGACGAACTCGTCACGAAGCCGCACCCTTTAGACGACACCATCAAAAACCGGGTGGCATCCTCTAACGTACCATCAATGCAGGGAGCGTCACTATATATCCGTGATGCAATCCAGGCTGCGGAATCAATGAAACTTTCCGCAGTTGATATTGATGAGATCACACCACGGCTGGACGAATTGAAGCGGGGAATCCCGAAGATTGAGATCGAGACTTTTTCAGCACACACACAATACGACCGGGAAACGAAAAAAGCGGAATGGATTAAAGGTGAAAGACCATGAACGAAATCACTATCGCATGGACATCGAAGGGTGGGAAACTGGCATTTCTCAAAGACGGGTCACGCATTAAGATAAAATTCACGGCAGCGGATCGCAGGGCCGTAATCCTGAGGGCGGGCGATATTGTGCCGGGTGTAGGGTGCGATCAACGAAAACTCGTCAATGCCCTTTTGCAGCGTACGCCGGAGGGAATAGAGAGGTGGGCCGCATCGCATGATGTTTTGAAGATCGCCGGGGAATTTCTCACACAGCGGGGCGCGAAAGTCACAGGCAAGGGCTACTTAACACGATAAACCGGGCGCGAGGCTTCACCAGAGGCCTCAGGACGGGCGATCTTCCCCTGGTCAATGTACGGGGTTAAGAAATAGAACGTTCGTTCTTATATGAGAAACAACGGCGTAGATCGAACCTCCGCGCGATCAACGCCGATGCAGGCGGTAGGGCTCCCGGTCCAGGCCCCCGCCATAGGCCCTTGAGCATTACTCAGGGGCCTTTTTTATTGTTTAAAGTGTTTTTAGGTTAGCAATAGGTTAACATCGAAAACAACAAGGGGTTAGGCTTCACTACCTAACCCCTTGATTTTATTGGTAGCGGGGGCAGGATTTGAACCTGCGACCTTTGGGTTATGAGCCCAACGAGCTACCAAGCTGCTCCACCCCGCGTCATTTTCCGCAAAGAGGCGTGAACAATAGACTAACAGCCAGTCGATGTCAAGGTTTTTCAGGCAATTAAACGGTAGATGTCAATTTTACAGTTCATGCCGCGAAGGTGCATGGTGTTCATTCTCTCGATTCTTGCGAAATTAGATCCGTTCATACTCTGATAGGTATTTTCGCATATGAGAATCTGGTTTTCCAGCGCAAGCGCCTCGAGGCGTGCAGCGATGTTTACCGGATGTCCAAACACGGTATATTCCCTTTTACGGGGAGACCCGAAGATGCCCGCCATTACCTCGCCCGTCGCGATACCGATACCAATCCGCATCTGCACCCCTGTCGCTTTCAGCAGTTCGTTTGTCTGTTTCATTTCCTTCAGCATCGTCATGGCACATCGTACGGCTCTCGTCGCTTCATCGCCATGTGCTGCCGGCGCGCCGAACACCCCCATGATGGTATCGCCGATATGCTTGTCGAGCATACCTCCATGGTCGCAAATGATTCTGTCAAGGGGAGTGAAATAGTGCTCATTCAGCATGACGGAGACCCTCTCCGCCTCCATCGCCTCGGCGATTCTCGAAAAGCCCCTGATGTCGCTGAAGAGCACGGTCACCTTCCTGCGCATCGGATACAGGCTTACGCCGTTTTTCTGAAGTTCGGTGAATACCTGCTCCGATATGAACTGCTTGAGCCGCTTTTTCAGAATGCACTCTCTCACTTTCGCGCGCATCTCCACGTTTGAAAAAGGCTTGGTGAGAAAGCCGTCGATGCCGACATTCACCGATTCAATGGCGGATTCGACGGTCGCATACCCCGTGAGCATGATGCGTGTGATTTCCGGATCGAGCCTCCCTATCTCAATGAGTGTTTCAAGTCCGTCAATACCGGGCATCTTGAGATCACAGATGACGCAACCCATATGTCCCGCACGGTCCCGCACCATCTCGATCGCCTGGAGGCCGTCTTTTGCGGCATACAGCGCGTATCCATCCTAGAGCAGCACCCTTGTAAGAGACCGCCGCACCCCTTCCTCATCATCAACAATCAAAAGTCCATTCATGGTTCCCCCCTCCTGCGTGGAAGCTCGACCGTGACTGCCGTTCCACGGTCCTCCACGGTCCTTACGGTAATATTCCCCTCGTGACGCATTACTATTTCGTGGGCTATGTATAGTCCCAGCCCCGTACCCTCTCCCGGACTCTTGGTGGTAAAAAACGGTTTGAATATGTCTTTCAGGATTCCCCCGGGTATGCCGCTCCCCGTATCGCGACACTCGACCGTGATGTATCCATTGTCCCCGGCTGCACAGGTGGTGAGCGTAATGGTGCCCCCTCCATCGGAGAGTGCATGGATGGCGTTCTTGATGATGTTCAGCATGACCTGGCCGAGATGTGCATAATTTCCCTCAATGCAGGGAAGCGCATGGTCGAAGTTTCTCACGAATTCAACGGGCCGGCCATTGACCTGCGAGTGAAGCAGGCGAATTGAATCATTGATGAGCATATTCATGTCCACTTGTTCGATAAAGGCCGGTGTCTGCCTCGAAAGCCCCAGGAGGCTCCGCACGATGTTACCGGCCCTCGTCAGTTCCTTCAGTGAAAAGGCAAGGTCGTCAATCAGTTCATCTGCGAGCCGGTCTTTCAGACCGCACCGCCGCAGGGTTTCCACGCTCGACTGAATCAGGCTCGATGCACCGGCAAGGGGATTGTTCAGTTCATGGGCAACACCCGCGACGAGCTGCCCGATCGAAGCAAGGCTTTCCGATCGGATGAGCTGGGCCTGTGTCCGCTCCTTTTCCTGCAGCGCACGCACCAGCTCAGCCGTGCGTGATCTGACCTTGCCTTCGAGATCCATATTGAGTGCTTCGAGCCACTCGTAGCTGCGGGCACTTTCAACGGCGGCGGCGCACCGGCCCGCCACGGTGCCGAGAAGCGCGATATCTTCACGGATAAAGAGTTCACCTGATTTCTTTTCTCCGAGGGCGAGTATGCCCGAAAGCGCCCCTCTTCCTGAAATAACGGGAATGATGAGCGATGCGCCCAGTATCTGATAAAGCTGCTTTAGACCATACCGCAGACTCGCTGACATTGTTCCGTGTTCAACGACCGACGCGGCAACCGCGGTGCTCGCGTCACGGAAGAACGCGGCGACCTCCTCCCAGCCCTCAAAGAATATCCGTTTTTTTACGACAGGCTGCACCCCGGCAGGATAGTACGCCAGCGTTTCACTCTCAGCCCCGCACAGGATCAATGCGGCGTGATGGAGATCGAAGGTGCAACGCACCGCATCGGGTACGCAGGCGGCGATGTCATCGACACGGTGAAGACGTGACAGGCGCTCGTCGAGTTCACCGAGTGCGGTCCGATACTCATATGCCCTTCCCTTGAAGAACGCGTTGACCAGTCGCCGGACAAGGCGCCGCAATGGATTGAAAACCGGCACGATGAGCGCGATGACGAGAAGTACGACGATGAGAAAATGAGTTCCGCTCATTTGAATACGCAGGAGATTCATAATATACAGCACGGTGACGGCAAAGAGCGTGAGAATGCCGGTGAGGACAATATAGGCTGTTCCCTTTCGTATCAGCACTTCCACGTCGAGGAGATTATATTTCAGGATACCGAAGGCGAGGATGATGGCGGGCACGAAATTGAAATTGCCGATCGGGTATAGGTGAATTCCCGCAATGGGAATCGCATCCAGAAGAATCAAAAACGAACTCAACCCGATTCCGATGGTGACGTATCTTATTCTGTTTTTTCTCACGTTATCGGGGGCCTGGGTCATCGCACGCATGAGCGTGATGAGGCAGTACAGGACGGTGAGGCCGCCTGCGATGGAAAACGCCGCGTGGGCGGGGCCGGCTTCTGCAATGCGCCAGAAGTCATAATCCCGGAACCCCCGTATAAAGTATTCCGTCGGAACAAACTGGAGAAATACGGCGCTGAGCGCATAGGCAAGGTACTCAAGCCATTTCCTTCCGCCAATACCGAGGAAGGCGTGGACGAACTGAATATAGAGCGGGATCGAGAAAACAAAGAAAAGGTATACGAGGCGGTCGATCTGAAGTGCAAGCGCCCTGTTTCCCAGGATCCCGACCAGCGCGATGTCACTGTTGATCGCGACCCCGAGGACGCACAGGCCGATAAAATAGTACGTGGTGGAATTCTTTTTCCCCCGCAGGATGGCGATCAGCGCAAGAAAGGCGAATACAATGACCCCGACACACGGCGGAAGAAAATATAAGGATACACCAGACCCTCCGTGATTCAGCATGTCTCCCCCCCGGTCAACAAGTAATCACATCAAAAATGAATTGTGGTTAGTACAATATTAAAACAAAAACACCGCCGCTGCAAGGACCGAAGTATATCCCGGATTTCTCACGATCGCGGATTGCGTGATGTTCGACGTTCGAACGATTTTACCGCTGATTTTAAATATCTGCTCACGCTCGTTCCAGCTCGCATCGATGTCGAAGTCGATGCCGAGCGTCGATGCAAGCATGGCCGCGGCCAGATCCTCGGCATAGTCTCCGGCTTCCTTTTCCGTCTGTCCGAAGGCGTGATGCTCACTGATGTAACCATACATGTTCCGTGAGGACGGGATGGCGCATCCCACGGAGGCCGCGATGAGGCGCCGCGGTTCGTTGCTGTAAGTGCGGCTCAACACGCAATAAGTGATGCTTCCCGGCTCCAGTTCACTCAAGCCCTGTTTTTTTGAGACAAGCCGGCAGCCCGGCGGAAAGATGCTCGATACCGTAACCAGGTTGCACTTTTCGATACCCGCATCCCTGAGCGAGAGTTCAAAGGAGTGCAGCTCTTCCTTGTGGGAACCCACTCCCTTGGTGAAAAAAAGCTTTCGTGGAACAAAATCATTCATCCCCGTTACCCCTTGTGGTTTGCTTTTTCCGCACTGATATACCCCATGAAACGGTAGGCGAGCTTCGCCGCCATGAAATCAGGAGCTACCATGCCCGGAATGGGGCACAACTCAACCACATCAAACCCGCGTATGGTCACGTTCTCCGAAATTGTTTTGAGTAGCGCCGTTATCTCCCCCCATACAATGCCTCCCGGTTCGGGAGTGCCCGTCGCCGGCATGACGGATGGATCAAGTACATCGAGATCGATGGTGACGTATACATCTTCAGGCAGATTATCGCAAACTTTTTTTATCCATGACCGGTTTTTTTTCATGTCCGCAGGCGATATCGTCGCGATGTCATGAGCTTCAATAAATTCCGCTTCTTCGGTACTCATACTCCTGATGCCGACCTGGACGAGGGGGCAGCATTCAAAAATCCTTCGGCCCGTGCAGGCGTGGCTGTACCGCGTTCCCTGATAGGAATCCCTCATATCGGCATGGGCATCGAGATGAAGTACGCCGATCGACGGATAGCGCTCTTTCATCGCCCCGGCGGCACCGACGGAAATACTGTGTTCCCCCCCGAGCATGACGGGAATTTTCTCCAGGGAGAGAATCCACCGCACTTTTTCGTACACGGCGCGAACCATTTCCCCGGGAGAGGCCGCCGTCGGTTCCATCGCGGGAAGTGTGTGAATTCCCGTGCGGTATGGTTCGCTCCTGAGTTCTTCATCATAGAGCTCCATGTTGCATGATGCCTCGATGATGGCGCCCGGACCTCTGCGCGCGCCGGACTGATACGTGGTCGTCAGATCGTAGGGAACGGGAAGTATTACAAACCGCGCATTTGCAAGAAGCGAGAAGGGCTCGCCGATACTACCGAAGTTCATACGTTCCACCATCCGTGCGCATGTGTTTGTGCGGGCTCCGCATCATTGTGCGTGCATCCCATACCGTCAGACGGCCCGCGTGTCGTCCCTGAAATATCGGAGACTGAACGTGCCGTTTTCATAGACCACGTAAGTGCCGTGCGCCACCCAGTCTCCGAGAATTGCGAATACCTTTTCCCTGCCATTCCGGGTTATTTTTTTCAGCAGGGGCTTATGGCAGTGACCGAGAATCACGGCATCGAAACCTTCCACGAACTTTGTTATCGCAAATGCCTCCATGGTACCGGCAAGCTTCTCGTCCGCACATCCGTAACTTTCCCGGCTGAGGTCGGAGCACATGCCGGCGACACGCCAGAGAAGTGTCGAAGGCAGATATTTCTGAAAAAGATACGCCACCCTGCTTCGCAGCATCCGCCGCAGGAAAAGGTATCGCCTGTTGGAGCGGTCCACCGTGTCACCGTGGGAAATATAGATCCTCTTTCCCTCCAGCTCAACGGCCGCCGCATCGGGAACCGTCGCGATGTCGTGGGCGCGAAAATAGTCGTTGAGAAAAAAATCGTGGTTCCCCTCGAGATAGACTACAAGAACCCCGGCACGCTGCAGTGCAAGGATTTTTTCAACCATGGGTATGAATTCGGGATAGACGCGCTCACCCGGGCAGAACCAGAAATCAAAGAAGTCGCCGGCAATGAAGACGCGGTCCGTATTTCCCGTGAGCGAGTCAAGAAACGCGAGAAGCCTCCCGTATGCGGGACTCTCCTTTGTCCTCAGATGTGCATCTGAGAGAAAAATCGCCTTCATTGCGAACTGCGTGCCCTCGTCATGAGGCGCTCCGAATTCCTGAACATCCCCGCTATCTCGTCATCATCAAGTCCCGCACCCCGGGCGATGAGACGTGCCATGTGAAGCGTCACAAGGTCGCCGGGTGCATGGGTATCGTTGTCGAGCACGAGGTCGGCGCCGTACTTTCTTGCACTCAGTGCCACGTGCCCGTTTGTGAACGAATGTCCCTTCCGTGTCGTTATTTCGAGGGCAATCCCCTTTTCCGCCGCGAGATTCGCGTCCTCATCGGAAATCAAGCCGGGGTGGGCAAGAATGTCGATGGAGGCGAGGAGAGCGGCGTGGTTGGTGCCCGGTTTCACCGGTTCCACCACGGTCTCCCCGTGAACGACAATCACTGCAGCGCCGAGACGTCGTGCCTCCTCGGCGAGCGGGGCAATATCTTCCGGATCGACGTGGGTAATTTCGATACCAGGCAGTGCGATGAGTGTCGAGCGGAGTGATATACGCCGGCAGACCTCGACAATCCTCGGCACGATGAAATCAAGATTCGAGTGATCGGCGTGGTCGGTAAAGGCGATGGCGCGGTACCCGGCAGCCCCGGCCCTCCTGGCAAGCTCCGAGGGAATCAGTTCACCGTCACTGAATGTGGTGTGCGTGTGAAGATCTATCATCGTCAGTCCCCCTCTTTTCCTCGGCACCGTTTAACAAATTACCCGGTGAAGGTCAATCACCAAGACGGATAGCGATGTAGATCGCCATTGTATTTTAAAATTGACACACGACCTGTATTTATTTATATGTGCACCGCATCAATCAAATAAACAACTTTCTATTTTATGAGAAGTGGCGTCGACAAATTACCTTGAGTTCGAAAATGTGTCAAAACACTTCGGCAGTATTCGGGCCGTTGACCGCGTATCGCTGTCGATTGCTAAAGGTGAATTTTTTTCACTCCTCGGTCCGAGCGGATGCGGCAAGACCACACTCCTGAGAATCCTCGCCGGATTTGAGAACCCCAACACGGGCCGCGTCATTCTTAACGGCAGGGATATTACCGATCTCCCCCCCCACCAGCGTAGAGTCAATACGATATTTCAGAGCTACGCACTTTTCCCGCATCTCACGGTGCGTGAAAATATCGCCTTCGGCCTCAGAATCGAAAAGCGTTTGAAGAAGGAAATCGATACTGAGGTTGACCGCATGCTCGCCCTCGTCCAGATGGAGGACCAGGCCCATAAATATCCCGACATACTGAGCGGAGGACAGAAGCAGCGGGTGGCGATCGCACGGGCCCTTATCAAAAAGCCCGAGGTGCTTCTGCTCGATGAGCCGCTGGCGGCGCTTGACCTGAAGTTGCGGCAGCGGATGCTTATGGAGCTGGACCTCATCCATGACGAGGTGGGCATCACTTTTCTCTATGTCACCCATGACCAGGGCGAAGCCATGAGTCTCAGCGATCACATTGCCGTCATGAATCTCGGCATCATCGAACAGATCGGCACACCGGCGGAAATCTACGAAGCACCGCGGAGCAGCTTCGTGGCCGCCTTCATCGGGGACACCAATTTTTTCGAAGGAAAAGTCACCGACATCGTCGGTCACGAGTACAGCAGGCTTACCATCGACGGATTTCCCGATGTGCTCTGTTTCAATGACAAGCATATATCGGCGGGCAATCCCGTCTTTTTAAGCATCAGACCGGAAAAGTTCCATATCTCACGCGACGCACCTCCGAACAGCAACAAACGCAACATTATGCGCGGCCTGGTCGAGGACGTCATCTACCAGGGACTCCTCACCAAGTTCTGGGTGCGCGTCCAGGAATACCGGCTCTCCATCGTGCAGCAGCACAGCAGATTCCTCCTCGATGAAAAACCCATCCGATGGAATGAGGAGGTGTGGATTTCATGGCACGCCGATGACAGCTTCATGCTGGAACGCTACAGCGAGTCGGACGAACAGCTGGTATCACTGCCCCCGGAAAATATCGGCGATGTCAACGGAGAAGCGGCAACCCCCGAGTAGAATGCACCCGCGGGAATACTGAATGAAGAATGCCCGATCACATCTTAATGAACTGCTGGTGACCCTGCCGTCACTATTGTGGCTCGCGATATTCTTTCTCATACCCACGCTGATTGTCCTTGCCATTGCCTTCAAGCCCACCGATTTCTACGGCGGCGTCGGCGCGGGCTGGACACTGGAAACATTGCGAAGCCTCGGGAACCCGAATTATCCGGCGATCATCTGGCGGACGATCTTGCTGAGTATCGCCACCACCATTATCTGCATCGTGCTCGCCGTACCGACGGGGTATTATATTGCACGCCTGGGCACCCGCTGGCGGCAGATAATGCTCCTCCTTATCATCGTTCCCTTCTGGACCAGCTTTCTCATACGCATTTATGCATGGAAGGTGCTTCTCCATCCCGACGGCCTAATCAAGAAATTCCTCGCCTCACTCTCCATCGTGGACATTCACACCTCGCTGCTCCACAATCAGTGGGCGGTGCTGCTCGTGATGGTATACACCTTTCTGCCCTTCGCCATTCTGCCCATCTATGCGGCGGCCGAAAAATTCGACTATCATCTTGTCGAAGCCGCGAGAGACCTGGGCGCACGGCAGTGGCAGGGTTTTTACAAGGTATTTCTCCCCGGGATACGGCGCGGGCTGCTCACGGCGATTCTGGTGGTCTTTATTCCCGCACTGGGTACCTACCTGATACCCGATATCATGGGAGGTCCCGATGCGGAGATGATAGGGAACAAGATCGCGCAGCGTGTCTTCGTCGACCGCAATCTCCCCCACGCGAGCGCCCTGTCCGCGCTGCTGACTCTTGCCGTCTTCCTTCCCATGGTGGCGGTGCTCTTTCTCCAGAGAAAAAAAGACGGGTCCGAACCGATCATCAAGGAGAGCGCATGAAACGAAGCAGGGCTCCTCTTGTGGTGACCATCGCCGTTCTGATTTTCTTTTATCTGCCTATACTGATACTGGTCATCAACTCATTCAACGCCTCGCGGTTCAGCAGCACCTGGGGGGGGTGGACACTTGCATGGTATGCACGGCTCTGGCATGAAGGTGAAATCTGGCATGCCATGCAAAACAGCCTCATCATCGCCGTCTCCGCCAGCGCCGTATCAGTAGTCATAGGGACCCTGGCCGCCTTCGCACTGCACCGCTTCGATACGCGTCTCCAGAAGACCCAGTATCTGCTTATCTATACGCCCCTGGTCATCCCGGAACTTCTCATGGGCCTCAGCCTGCTCCTCTTTTTTGTCGCCATCGGAATGAACCTGGGTCTGCTCACCATTTTCTTCGCCCACGTTACCTTCTGTATCAGTTACGTCGCCATGGTGGTGCTCGGGCGGCTGCAGGATTTCGATTTTTCCATTATCGAAGCCGCACAGGACCTCGGAGCGAACTGGTGGACGGCAGCGGTCCGCGTGCTCCTTCCCCTTCTGGCGCCGGGAATCATCGCCGGGGGTCTGCTCGCCTTTACCCTTTCAATCGACGACTTCGTCATTACCTTTTTCGTCGCCGGTCCGGGCTCGACCACGCTCCCCATCCGCATTTACAGCATGATAAAATTCGGCGCGCCGCCGCTCATCAACGCACTTTCGACGATACTCCTGGTGGTGACGTTTCTCGCCGTATGGATAAGCCAACACTTGACGGAGGAAAAGAGATGAAAAAAACAGCAATTCTGTGTGCAGTGCTTCTGGCCGTCACTCTTGTCGCAGGGTACGGATGCAGTCGACAAAAACCGGTGCTGAATATCTACACCTGGGCGGACTACATCAAACCTGAACTGGTTCAGCGCTTCGAGAAGGATTTTAACTGTCGGATCGTCATCGACACCTTTGATTCCAACGAGGTCATGTACGCCAAGCTCAAGGCCGGCGCCGGAGGATACGACCTCATCACTCCGAGCAGCTACATGGTAAAGGTCATGTATACCCAGGATATGCTTCAGCCCCTCGATCACGCCCTGCTTCCCAACATCCGCAATGTCGATCCCGAATACCTGAAGGTCGCCATCGACGGGGAGATGCGCCATAGCGTACCCTATATGCTCACCACCACCGTCATTGCATATCTTAAAAGCCGGACGCCCGATTTCCAGCCCACATGGAAGATGTTTGACCGGACCGATCTGAAGGGCCGCATGACAATGCTCAATGACATGCGTGAGACCATCGGCGCCGCGCTGAAAGTGCTCGGCTACAGCATCAACACGAAGAGTGATAAGGAGCTGGCCGAAGCCCGCGACATCGTTATCCGCTGGAAGAAGAATCTTGCGAAATTCGAGAACGAGCAATACAAGACGGGGCTCGCCTCCGGAGAATTTTTCGTGGTGCACGGCTACAGCGGCGACATCATGCAGGTGCAGGCGGAAAATAAAGACATCGCCTATGCGGTTCCCATGGAAGGTACTTCGTTATCCTGCGATGACCTTGTCATTCCGAAGGACGCCGAAGACGTTGCACTCGCCCACAAGTTCATCAACTTCCTCCACGACCCCGCGGTGGCGGCGGAAAACACGGAGTTCACCAAATACCTCTGCCCCAACAGGGAAAGCTATAAAAAGCTGAGCGCAGAGATTCTCGACGACCCCGCAATCTTTCTGCCACCGGAAATCAAGGGCAGGTGCGAAATCATCGACGACCTCGGCCCCGACAATGCGAAGTACACAAAGATATGGGATGAGATTAAGGCAAACTGATTACCGGTGGTAGGCGGGCATGACCTTCTCCATGTAGCCCTTCCCCGTCATGGCATCCATGCAGAGAAGCACCGAGTAGACGGCGGCATCCATGCCGCTCCCCCATGTCTTTGTACCGTAGCCTTCGCCCGCGAAAAATCCATTTACGATGGCTGCCTGCCGCCGTTTTCGATGAGTGCTTTGACGGGGTCGAGGCCGTAGGGCGTTCCCTGCTCGATTGCCTTGAGGACGGTCCCGCCCCCGGTGAAGAAATAGTATTGAGAATCATCCATCACCGAAAGATACAACCCGGGGTTGAGATCCTTGAACTCCTGCAGGGTATCCCCGCCTCCATAGAGCTTGCGTGCCTTCTTATTGCGGTCGATCTTCTGGTCCATCACGGCAGAACCCTCGGTGAAATAGGGTGTATATCCCATGACGGCGTTGACAAATATCGTCTGCGCGGAATTGATGGCATCGGAGACAACTGGATCGTCGAAGGACTCCTTCGCAATATCCAGCACATAGCCGAGCTTCATTCCCTCTTTGAGCTCCTTTACGTGGCGAACCCTGAAATGACCGTCGATTTTCCCTTCCATGGTGTCCGATTCATACACACAGGGAAGTTCGAGAATCTTTTTGTGTCGTGCATCCATGGCGACGAGGTCGGCGGCAGCTTTGATGTCCTCTTTTGAGACTCCCTCAATGGAAACTCCGTATCTGGCGCACAGATAGGTGTTATAAATCACGCCGCCGAGGATGAGCGTATCGACGGTTTTATATATTTCGCTGAGCGGCCCTATCTTTGTATTGTATTTTGCACCGGCCACGACGGAGAGAAATGGGCGTTCCGGCTTCAGCACCTTATCAAGATTCTGGATTTCACGCTGCATCAGAAATCCCGCATACGACGGAAGATGGCGGGTGATATCGCAGGTGGATGCGTGCGGCTGCCATGAACCGAAGGCATCATTCACGAAGATATCCGCGAGACCGGCAAGCTGGACAGTAAAGGAATTTCTCTCATCGGAATCCGCTTCTTCCCCCTGGAACCATCTCGTATTCGGCAGATAAATCGCGTCGATTTTCTTCTCCCTTAAATCCCTGATGGGGATATTTATCGACGTGTCGATTCCCGCAATGCCCCCTTCCCTGTCCTCGCTGAAACGGGGAATATGAATTTTTACGTGAAGCTTATGTTCGAGATAGCTGACGATCGGGTCCACCGAAGTCGATGCGTCCATGTGAATCCTGTTCGACTTTTCATCCCGGGGCCTGCCCACATGGGTCATAAGGATGGGCCTGCCGCCACGTGCGACGACATTGAAGATGGTGCCGATGGTCTGATCTATCCGGAAAGGGTCCTGTATCCTCCCCTTTTTCACTACATTGTGATCAACCCTGATGAGGACAATCTTATTTTCGAGGTCGGCGTGCTGAAGAAGGGGCAGCCTCGGATCAATGGCGGATTCCATCGCTTTCAGTCCTGATGATTCATTTACCATGCTGTTCATGCGATACCTCCTCTGCACGTCATGCGGAATTTCCTCTCCCATGCCGATGAGCTACATCCCCTTACTTTCCAGCAGTTCCTTTATCTGCGGCACGGCCTTCCGGGCTGCCGCGATGCCTTCTTCAAGAAGTTGCTGCTTCTTCGTAAAATCCGTGGTTCCCACGCTGCCCACGTTCGGCTCGATGAGCACATCATAATCCCTTGCCTTGTATCGTACCAGTTCGCGACCCATGATGTCCACCGATTGCAGTACGACGTCAAGAAGGGATGAAAATTCGTTTTGCGTAATGTCTTTCTGTATGGAGACTGCGATGATTATATCGGCACCATGTGCTCGCGCGATATCCACGGCAAGGTTGTCGGTCACTCCGCCGTCCACATAGAGCTTACCCTCAATCTCCACGGGGTGAAAGAGTCCCGGAATGGCGGCACTCGCCCGGATGGCACGGGCAAGCGGTCCTTTATCGAAGACAACGGTATTTCCCGTCGCAAGCTCTGTACTGACGGCGTAAAAGGGAATTGCAAGTTCTTCAATAGTACGGACTTTGACGTTTGTGTTGACGAATTCCTCAAGCCTGTCGCCGCGCACCGGTCCCATACGTGAGCTCAGTATGGAAAAATCGAAGAGATCATCCTTTTCTATCTTGAAGGCAAGCCATTCGAGCTTGAAGCTGTTCGGGTCCGCCGCATAGATGCCGCCGATGAGCGCTCCCACGCTGGTCCCCACAATCATGTCGATGGGAATCTTTTCCTGCTCCAGGACGCGGATGACGCCCACGTGGGCAAATCCGCGGGCCGCGCCACCGCCAAGGACAAGGGCAACTTTCGGGCGGGTTCCGAACAGTTTCTTTCCAATAGAAGGAATCGTGGAACAGGCACTGACCCACAGGAAAAGAATCATTATGGAAAAAGCAATTATGCGTCTTTTTTTCATTGAATATTCTCCGTAATACCACTGGCGCGGAAACAGCATGTCCGCGGAGGGCTTATCTATCAGGATATCGAAGAAAAATAAAGCTGAACAATATTCTAAAACTCCTGTGCAAATTATGATAGAAGCAACGGCGGCGGTATTCACTTCATCAATACAATAACAAGGAGGAAGAGCTCATGAGAGAAGTCGTCATCGCCGGATACCTGAGAACGGCTCAATCGCGGTCTCGGCCCAAGGAACCGGGAAGAGACTGGCTGCACAAGCTGAGAGGGGATGAGCTGATTGCACGTCTGATGCCCGTACTTGTGGACAGGCTGAGAATCAAGCCCGAAGAGATTGATGACTTTATCGTCGGCTCCGCCATGGGGGTTTCGGAGAACTGGACCTACGGGGGCAGATTCCCCGTATTCCTCGCCAATTTTCCTGAGACGCTTCCCGCGAAGTTTGTGGACCAGCAGTGCGGGTCCTCCATGGCAGCCGTTCATATCGGTTTCATGGAAATTGCCACGGGCAATGCCGATATCGTTATGACGGGCGGCTTCGAACACATGACCAGGGTTCCCATGGGGGGCGCCCCCGGCTCCATATCCCCCAGCATGGCCCTCTTCAACGACGAAAAATACAAGCACTGGGATTTCATGACTACCGTGAACATGGGTCTTACCGCGGAGAAACTCGCCTCCCTGAGCAGCATTCCACGGGCGGAGCTGGATGCATGGGGGGCACGGGCGCACCAGCGTGCTTCGAAAGCCCAGGCGGCCGGATTCTTCGACGGCGAGATTTTTCCCATCGATGCCGAGCAGGAAGACGGCTCGGTCATGAAGGTCGACAAAGACCAGGCAGTGAGAAACGATGCCACCGTTGAAGGGATGGCGAGTTTGAAACCAGCCTTCAGGCCGGACGGCGCCATCACCGCGGGCAATTCATCCCCGCTCAATGCCGGGGCAACCTGCATAGTACTCATGTCAAAGGAAACGGCGAACGCAAAGAAGATAAAGCCTCTTGCCACTATCCGCGCCATCGGGATCGCCGGCGTAGACCCCACCATCATGGGAGCGGGCCCGGTACCCGCCTCGAAGAAGGCGCTGAAGGCAGCGGGACTTGCAGCGAAAGATATCGATTACTGGGAGATCAACGAAGCCTTCTGCATCGTGCCTCTCTACTGCATCAAGGAACTCGGCCTGGATCCGGAACGAGTGAACGTGATGGGAGGAGGCACCGCCATCGGTCATCCACTTGGAGCGACGGGGTGCCGGATCATCGGAACCCTTGCACGGATTCTGGAGGCGAAGAAAGGCCGGTACGGACTGGCGAATGCCTGTGTCGGGGGCGGTCAGGGTGTTGCAACCATCATAGAACGGGAGCCCTGATACACGAAACTGACACAGAAAAATGACGCATAAATACGAAGCTAAAACTTGCGTGAATACTTGTTGACAGAAAAGACCGATCGCACTATATTCCGTCCGCCTTACGGCAGGCTCTTTCGCTGAATACCACGGCGGATGGAATATCTCACCGATACGCGCTGGGGGATCGTTCAACGGCAGGACAACGGACTCTGACTCCGTGAATCAAGGTTCGAATCCTTGTCCCCCAGCCATAAATATAAAAAAGGCTGTCTATTCATGGCAGCCTTTTTGTTTTTCTGGTTATGACTGAGTTGTGTTCAGGTGTGTAAGAGAATCTCTCTTCAATAAATATTGCTTCCTGAAGCGGTCATGACGGCGTGCCTTCACAAAAGAGAATGAAAATAGCATTGCAGAATCAAGAATTTAGATGTTTATTTTCAGGGGAAATCGAGTACCATGATTTTTAAGATTGATACAGACTTTCAATCTGCAATCGTTGATTTTTTATGTTGATGGATTGAAAAAAATTTTACAATATGACAATTAATTGTTTTCACTGTCCGCCAAATTTCTGACGCAGTTTACTATTTCTGACATTGAACACCCGGGAGGGAACACTGCACTTACA
>JAPLJO010000050.1 GCA_026388515.1 Deltaproteobacteria bacterium
GCCCCGTGATATCAGGCGCGGGAAGGCGGCTTGTGGGAATCAACTACCGCGAGTTCGCGACAAATCCCGAAGCGACGGCAAAAGCGCTCCTCGCGGGATTCGAAATGATCGGCGGGGAAGCCCTTATCCCTCTTCTGGATCTTTCCGTCGAGGCGGCGGACTGGGGCCAGAAGATGGTCTACCCGGAACACTCGACGCCGCATCCCGACTACGATGACCCCTGCATCAGGGATGTCTCCGATTATGGAAAGCTTCAGAAAATCGAGCTCAGCGAGTCGCCGAGGATGCAGTCGCTCATCAGGGTCTGTTCGATTCTTGTGGGCCGCATCGGATTGCACGGGCTTGTTTCCGGCTTTGCCTTCGGCCCACTGGGTGTCCTCAACATGATGCGCGGCGCGGAATATCTCTTCCGGGACTGCGTCAATTATCCCCGTGAGGTCATGAAGGCGCTTGAAAAGATCACGGACGTATCAATCGAGTTCATCGAGGCGCAGTGCGACGCGGGAGTTCAGGCAGTGACGCTCGATACGCTCTTCGCATCCTGGAACGGCCTGAGTAAAAAGCTCTGGGAGGAGATCGAAGGGCCCTTCGCGCGCGAGCTTGCCCGCGCCGCCCACCGCAGGGGATGCCCCGTCGCCGTGCATAACTGTGGGCACGGCATCTACTTCGATTCCCAGATAAAGTTCATGGAACCGGAGGTGATTTCGTTCGCCCATCTGCCCGACGACTGCAAAAGCAGGAAGGAACTCAAGGAGAAATACGGCGACCAGGTCGTCCTCTTCGGGTATGTCGACACACCCCTTTTGAGCCACGGCACACCCCACGATGTCATGGAAGAATGCAGGCGGCAGATTGACGACCTTGCCGACGGCGGGGGATACATCCTCTCGCCGGGCTGCGAGTTTCCGCCGGACGCCCCCCTGGAGAATGCCCATGCCATCGTCAGGGCGGCGAAGCTCTACGGATAATAAAAGGAAGGAAGATACGCCATGACCGGCACTGGACCGACCGTTGAAAGGATCAAAAATGCCGCCAAAAGCCGCGACGCACAAGTCCTCGAACAATGCCTCGCCGGCGCGGCGCACGAAGGCATACCGGCGATGCAGGTGAGAGACCTGCTTTTCGGCGAGCTGGAATCGGTGCGTAAGCGGCTCATGTCGAACGACACCTCGATTCCTGAATTCCTCCTCACCCTCGACTGCGTGCTTGACGGACTTGACCGTATCAGGTCCTACCCCGGTTTCACCCCCCGGGTGGATTGTACGGTCGTCATCGGCGTCGTCGAGGGAGATCCCCATGACCTCGGCAAGAATGTCATCGCCGGCATCTACCGTGCCTGCGGGTACCGTGTAATCGACCTCGGACGGAACGTGCCGAGGGAAGCATTCACGAAAGCCGTGAGGGATGAGGGGGCGGTACTTCTCGCACTCTCCGCCATGATGTCGACCACCATGGTCGTCATGCGGAACATTATAAGGGACGCAAGAATTCTCACTCCCGCCGCAAAAATCATCGTTGGCGGCGCTCCCCTCAGCGCGGAACTGGCCCGTGACTACGGCGCCGACACCTACGCGGAATCGGCACTCACCGTCATTGAAAAAACCGAGGAAGTCCTGGCACGATGAATACACAACCGGCAATACTCTCCCCCCGGCTCACCCGGACATTCATGGAGCACCTGAAGAGGAGGTCACGCGCCACGCTCGGTACGGGACGCAACGTGAGCCCCGGAGCTGCCAGGCTTGAACGCATGCTCAACGAAGCACTCGACGCCGTCGCACGGGAGGTCCGCCCGAAAGTTATGTACCGGATGCTCCCGGTGCGCAGTCTCACCGGCAAATCCATCAGGACCGATGCCGGCGCGGTGAAAAGCGTGAAGCTCGCCCGCCTCGCACAGAACTGCCGCGGCGATGTCTTTGTGGTGTTTGTCATTGCGACACTCGGGGAGGCCTTCGAAGACCTCTACCGCCGGGAGACTTCCCTTTCGGGCCAGTTCATCATCGATGCCGTGGGGTCGGAATGCGCCGAACTGGTGACGGATGGATGGAATAACAAGTGGAATTCCCTCATAAAACGCAGAGGGCATGAATGCAGTCTCAGGTTTTCCCCCGGCTACTGCGACTGGAAGCTCGAAGGCCAAACCGTCATTTTCGGGGCCCTCGATGCGGATGCCATCGGCGTCACCCTTACGAAAGACTATCTCATGATTCCGGCGAAAAGCATTTCGGCCGTCGCCCTCGCCGCGAAGAAGGTCCCCGCAGCGGCCCCCTGCGCCTTCTGCAGATCCCGTTCCTGTCCCTGGCGGCGGATGGAATTTACCGGCGTCCCGTAAATAAATGTTGCTTTTATACCTGTATTCGGGTAAAGGTGCCCTCCTTCGGGGATAATTCCGGCCGAACACATCGAAACCTCGACGTTTTCGTAAAAAGTCAGGCACATTTTTAGGTGTTGACATTTAGTATTTAATTTCTATAATGGGCAACTCCAATTCAGGGGCAAGGTTCCAGAAAATGTACGCAATCATTCAAACAGGCGGAAAACAATACAGGGTCTCCCAGGGAGACGTGGTAAAGTTCGAAAAGATTGAAGGAGGCAAAGGCGACACGGTTTCCTTCGACCAGGTGCTCATGGTGACCGGCGGGACGGACGTGAAAGTCGGCACCCCCTTCATAGAAGGCGCGAAGGTGGTGGGAGAAATCATCTCCCAGACGAAGAGCGATAAAATTTTCGTCTTCAAGAAAAAGCGCAGGAAGGGATACACCAAGAAAACAGGGCACCGGCAGAATCTGACAAGCCTCAAGATAAAGGAAATAGTGGCGTAGGGAGGTAGAGGGATATGGCTCACAAGAAAGGTCAGGGAAGCACCCGCAACGGCCGTGACTCTCAGTCGCAGCGCCGGGGCGTCAAGGCATACGGCGGGGAATTCGTAAATGCCGGCACGATCATCATCCGGCAGCTCGGCACCGTGGTTCATCCCGGCATCAACGTGGGGATTGGCAAGGACTATACCATCTACTCCAAGATTAACGGGTTCGTGAAGTTCGAGCGGAAGGACAAGACGAGAAAGAAGGTCAGCGTCTACGCAAGCGCCTGAGAAAGCCTGCAAGCGGGCGGAAACGTTTTCATCACATAGGACGCAGTGAAAGGTGTTAGTTGGAAAAGAACTAACACCTTTTTTATTCTTTACACCGGCAACTCCCGCGCTTATATATCCCGTAAAGGAAGACCATGAAGTTCGTCGATGAAGCGACAATCCACATCAAGGCCGGGGACGGCGGAAACGGCTGTGTGAGTTTCAGGAGGGAAAAGTACGTCCCGAAGGGAGGCCCCAACGGCGGCAGCGGCGGCAAGGGTGGTGACGTCGTCATCCGGGCGTCACGGAGCCACCGGACGCTTCTCGATCTCAAGCTGAACCCCCGCCATGTGGCGGGCCGCGGAGGCCACGGCGAAGGAAGCCTGAAGACCGGAAAAGATGGACACGACGAGGAAATCCTCGTTCCCGTGGGAACCATCATCCGGGATGCCGCAACCGGCGACATCATCGCCGACCTTGCACAGGACGGCGCGTACTGTATCGCCGCCCGGGGAGGCCGTGGAGGAAAAGGAAACGCCCATTTCAAGAGTTCCACGCACCAGGCCCCCCGTTTTGCCCAGGATGGCGAACCCGGCGAGGAATGGGACATTGATCTCGAATTGAAGCTGCTGGCCGACGTGGGCATCATTGGCCTTCCCAATGTTGGAAAATCGACTCTGATTGCAAGGATCTCGGCGGCGCGGCCGAAAATCGCCGACTATCCCTTCACCACGCTCAGGCCGAACCTCGGTGTGGTGAAAACGGGCAATTACAAAAGCTTCGTCATCGCCGACATACCGGGGCTCATCGAAGGGGCTCATCAGGGAATGGGTCTCGGGATCAGGTTTCTGCGGCACGTGGAACGTACTTCCATGCTCATCCACATGCTCGATATCTCAAAAGACGTCGCTGTTACCGCGTGGCAGGATTTTGAGACGGTCAACGGCGAGCTCAAAGCCTTCAACCCGGCGATGATGGAAAAACCGCAGATCGTGGTCATCAATAAAACGGATCTCCCGGTAACACGGGAACGGCTCGCAAAAGAAACGAAGGCATTCACCAGGCGGAACATACCGGTCATCCCCATCTCCGCCGTGACGGGAGAGGGCATAAAGGAACTTATCGCCAAAGTCGCAGGAATACTGAAAAGCCAGGAGGCGCCATAACAGACGATGATGCCGGAACGGAAACAGATTCTCGGAAATGCGAAGCGGGTACTCGTGAAAATCGGAAGCGGCGTGCTCACCGGGAAGGACGGTCTCGATCTAACCATAATCGATCATCTCACCGATGAAATCGCCGGATTGTCAAAGGAGGGATATCAGTTTGTTATCGTCTCCTCCGGCGCCATCGCCTCGGGCATGCACCGCATGGGATTCAGAACAAAGCTCCAGAGCATGCCGCAGAAGCAGGCCGCGGCGGCGATCGGCCAGGGAAGACTCATGCGCGTCTATTCCAACGCCTTCGGAAGGCACGACATGAACGTGGCCCAGATTCTTCTCACCATGAGCGACCTTACCAACCGCGAACGTTTCCTGAACATGCGGAACACGCTCTCAGTCCTCATGGAGTGGAATGTGATTCCCATCATCAACGAAAACGACACCGTCGCCGTGGAGGAAATCAAGTTCGGCGACAACGACAACCTCGCCGCCATGATGGCGAATATCATCGAGGCCCATCTTTTCATAAATCTCACGAATACGGCAGGCCTATACGATGGAAGCCCCGGAAAAGGAAAGAAGACCCGGCTGATTCCCCTTGTCAGGGAAATCACCGAAGATATAGAACGGGTAGCCTCGGACGAATCCGATCCCTCGGGGACGGGCGGGATGAAAAGCAAGGTCCTCGCGGCGAAGAAGGTGACCGCCTTCGGCATTCCCTGCATCATCGCCCCGGGAAAGGCTAAAGGCATCATACAGGAAATCCTCTCGGGGAAAGACGTCGGCACGCTTTTTCTTCCCATGAAAGAGCACATGAGGAGCAAGCAGCACTGGATAGCCTTTACCCTTCGGGCGCGAGGGAAAATACTGGTTGATGAGGGAGCGGAGCGGGCCATCATCCACCAGGGGAAAAGTCTCCTCCCCTCGGGCATCACCGGTACCGAGGGCGACTTCGAGGTGGGTGATCCCGTGGCGTGCGTGAATCTCGACGGCGTCGTGATTGCCAAGGGACTCACGAACTACAGCGCTGCGGATATCAATAAAATAAAGGGACTGAGAACATCCAGGATTGAACAGATCCTCGGCGCCAAACCCTACGACGAGGTCATTCACCGCGACAATATGGCGGTGCAGCCGAGGAAGACACGTTAAGACAAGCAGGACGCTCATGAACGCCCCCGCATCACCCATAGGCATTTTCGATTCTGGCTACGGCGGCCTCACGGTAATGAAAAAAATCCTCGAGGCGCTTCCCCGGTATGACTATATCTATCTCGGTGACAACGCCCGCGCGCCGTATGGCCCGCGCTCATTTGAAACGGTTCACGCCTACACACTCCAGGCAGTAACATGGCTCTTCGACCGGGGATGCCGTCTGGTGATTCTCGCCTGCAACACCGCATCCGCCAAGGCCCTCAGAACGATTCAGCAGAAAGACCTCCCCCGCCTCGATCCCGGAAGACGGGTGCTCGGCGTCATCAGGCCCGTGACGGAACTGGCAGGCACGTTCACAGAGACGCAGCACATCGGCGTCCTCGGAACTGTCGGCACCGTGGAATCGCAGTCCTATGCCATCGAAATAGGAAAGCAGTTTCCCGGCATTACCGTAACCCAGGAAGCATGCCCCATGTGGGTGCCCCTGGTGGAGTGCGGTGAGTGTGAAAGTTCCGGCGCCGATTACTTTGTACACAAACACATTTCAAATCTTCTTGCGAAAGATCCGAAAATCGACGCCCTCATCCTCGGGTGCACCCACTACCCGCTCCTGATACGGAAAATTATGCAGTTTCTGCCGCCGGGAATTCGCGTGGTTGCACAGGGGGAAATCGTATCGGAAAGCCTCGCCGGATATCTCTCGCGTCACCCCGAGATCGAGACACATGTAAGCTCATCGGGGATACGCCGTTATTTCACCACCGACTCGCCCGAACTCTTCAACAAACAATCGAGAATCTTCATGGGAATACCAATCGAAGCCGAGAGGGTACGCCTCCCGTAAACACGAGTACGCAAGGCAGTCGTTTCACTCACACGGCTTTGCGCTGTTTGTCT
>JAPLJO010000026.1 GCA_026388515.1 Deltaproteobacteria bacterium
AGGTGCACCTGGAACGCTTCGGAAAACCAGGGACCCCCCTTCTCGGGTCCGACAGCCACACGCCGACGGGCGGCGGCATCGGGCAGATCGCCATAGGCGCCGGCGGACTCGACGTGGCGCTCGCCATGGCGGGCGAGCCCTTTTTTCTCACCTGTCCCAGGGTCATCGGGATCGAGCTTACGGGCACGCTGTCCCCTTTTGTGAACGCCAAGGATGTGATTCTCAGGGTGCTTGAAGTCTTTGGAACCCGCGGCAACGTGGACTGTGTGTTCGAATACCATGGCCCCGGTGTGGGGATGCTCACTGTCCCCGAGAGGGCAACGATTGCGAACATGGGCGCCGAGTGCGGAGTCACAACATCCCTCTTTCCCAGTGACGAGGAAACGAGGCGGTTTCTTAATGCCCAGGCGCGCGAAGGTGACTGGCAGGAATTATCCGCCGACCCCGGTGCCGGCTATGACAGGGCCGTCATAGTCGACCTTTCAGCCCTCGAGCCGCTCCTCGCGGAGCCGCACAGCCCCGGCAAGGTGCGTCCCGTTCATGAACTTAAGGGGCGGCGGGTGGACCAGGTCTGCATCGGCTCATGCACCAACTCCTCGTACCGCGACCTCATGACGGTGGCATCGCTCCTCAAAGGCCGGAGGATACACCCCGGCGTCAGCGTCGTCCTTGCCCCGGGCTCCCGGCAGGTGCTCATGATGCTTGCCCGGAACGGTGCACTGGCGGACCTCATTGAGTCCGGCATACGGCTTGCCGAAAACGCCTGCGGGTTCTGCATCGGAAACAGCCAGGCGCCCGGCACCGGTGCGGTATCGCTCAGGACCAGCAACAGGAATTTCCTCGGAAGATCGGGAACAAAAGACGCTCTTGTCTATCTGGTGAGCCCGGAGACGGCAGCGGCGGCGGCACTCACCGGTGAAATCAATGACCCCCGGACGCTCGGCATCGAAAGGCCCGCGGTTGCAATTCCGGAACACTTTGCCATCGATGACTCTATGATTGTGCCGCCTGCGGAACATTCCGGAAAGGTGACTATTGTGCGCGGACCGAATATCGGCGCGCCGCCCGAGGCGGAGCCGCTCCCTGACGTCATCACGGGGCAGGTGGCCATCAAGGTGGGAGACAATATCACCACGGATCACATCATTCCCGCGGGGTCCCGGATGAAGTACCGTTCCAACATCCCGAAGTACGCGGAGTTTCTCTTCGAGGTGGTGGACCCCGGCTTTTTCACGCGGGCCATGGAGGCAAAGCGCTCCGGCATGATGAATATCATCGTCGGTGGCCTCGGATACGGACAGGGATCCTCGCGCGAGCACGCTGCCATGTGTCCCCTCTATGCAGGCGTGAGGGCCGTCATCGCCCGTTCCTTTGAGAGGATACACGCGGCGAATCTGGTCAACTTCGGGATACTCCCGCTCACGTTTACGAACGAATCCGATTACAATGGGATTCACCAGGGTGACCGCCTGGAAATTGCCGGTCTTCACGGGAGGATTACGCGCGGGGACCGCTGTGTCGTGAGAAATATCTCCAGGGGAACGGCCTTTGAGGCATCCTGTGATCTTTCCGGACGGGCGCGGGATGTCATCAGCGCGGGCGGGATGCTCTCTTATATCAAACATGCGAAACGGGAAGGACGCCGGTGATGAAGGCTGCGGGAAAGATTCTGGTACGGACACCGATTGTGGAAGGTGACCATTGATGCGGCGGCGGCCATCATGAAGTACGGCGTGGGGGTGAAATGCGCCACCATCACGCCCAATGCGGACAGGGTGAAGGAATACGGCCTTAAAAAGCAGTGGGTCAGTCCCAATGCGACCATTCGGGGTATGCTCGACGGCACGGTCTTCAGGGCGCCCATTCTGGCGGGGAATATCCGCCCTTCCGTCCGGTACTGGAAAAAGCCTATCCACATCGGGAGACATGCCTACGGCGACGTGTATGAAAACTCGGAAATCCGTGTGCCCTGCCCGGGGGTGGGCGAACTCGTCTTCACGCCCGCGGACGGGAGCCCCCCGGTGCGGCGGGTGATCCATCAATTTGCAGGTCCGGGCATACTCCAGGGCATTCACAATACGGCCGCCTCCATACGGAATTTTGCCATTGCCTGCTTTACCTATGCGCTTGATCAGAAAATAGACCTCTGGTTCAGCACAAAAGACACCATTTCCAAGATCTACGACGCGGAATTCCGCAGGATTTTCGAGGAAGAATTCAGCGCCCGCTGGAAGGAACGTTTCCGCGAGGCGGAAATCGAATATTTCTTCACCCTCATCGATGATGCCGTGGCCCGCATCATCAGGTCGGAAGGGGGCATCCTGTGGGCCTGCAAGAATTACGATGGCGATGTCATGTCGGACATGCTCGCCTCCGCATACGGGAGTCTTGCCATGATGACCTCTGTCCTGGTCTCCCCGCAGGGATGCTTCGAATACGAGGCCGCCCATGGAACCGTCCAGAAGCACTACTATAAACACCGGGCGGGGGAGAAGACTTCCACCAATTCCATGGCCCTCATATTCGCCTGGACGGGCGCGCTGAAAAAACGCGGTGAGATGGATGGGACGCCCGGGGTATCCGCCTTCGCAGCGGCGCTCGAAGAGGCGGCAATCGAAACGGTGGAGCGGGGCATCATGACCGCCGATCTTGTGAGGATTGCCGAACCCGATCCGCCGCCGCGGCAGGTGACGACGGAAGAATTTATAGACTCCATCGCGGCGGCGCTGACGAAAAAGAGAGTCGCGCAGGGATAAAGAAACACGGCAAAAGGGAACGGGACGTCACATGCAGGCAACGATCTGGTCGCTCGTTGACATGTCGGACCCGATACGGGTCTTCGATGAAATCACCATCATCATGGGCCTCACCTTTCCGGGAGACAACGCCCGGCTTATAGAGCGGGTATTCGCTGATGTAAGGAGACTTTTTGCGGGACAGTATCCGGGATACCGCAAATGCAATACGGCCTATCACAATCTTGGTCATACCACCGATGCCTCGCTTGCCATGGTGCGCCTCATTCACGGTGCGGTGAGGGGAGGGGAAGTTTTATCAGAAAAAAACGCCACCCTGGGTCTTGTCTGTGCCCTTCTTCACGATGCAGGCTACATCCAGACCGTGAACGATACCGAGGGGACCGGCGCGAAGTATACGATGAATCATATCGAACGGAGCGCCCGCTTTGCAGAGGGCTATTTCAGTGAAATCGGACTCTCGGAGCGGGACGTCTCCAGTTGTGAATCCATTCTCCGATGCACGGGGCTCAGCGTGAAAATTGAAGAAATTACTTTTGGCTCCCGCGAGATTGAGCTTCTCGGCCAGATGATGGGAACCGCCGACCTTCTGGGACAGATGGCCGATGAACGGTACGTGGAAAAGCTTCCCATTCTCTACAGTGAATTCCAGGAAGGCAGGGTGCCAGGATTTTCATCGGAATACGACCTTCTAAAAAGCACGTCGGGTTTCTTCGAGATGGTGAAAAAAAGGTGTGCTCAGGAATTCGGCAATGTCTCACGGTACATGGTCCTTCATTTCCGTGCCCGCTGGGGTATTGAGCGCGACCTCTATGAAGAAGCCATTACCGGAAATATTTTAAAGCTGAAGGAGCTTCTCAAGACCTTCGAGACCGGACGATAGCGGGACATGCATCCCCGCCGGTGTGTGAAAGTATTTTAATAGTGTACCGCGCGGTTCCCTTCCCTTGGTCAGTCAATCGTGGTCCGTATCGGGGAATGCAGAGCCCGTCAGGGGTGTTGAAAGAATACAATGCCTTGTGTCGCGGATGACGCGGTCGGGCGTTATAAAACCCTTGACTTATCAATGAATCCCTGTATTTTTCCACAGCGAGGGGAGAGCCCTGGTACGGGGACACAAGGCCGAATCAATCTTCCATTGCACGATGAGGGAGGACGCGTTGCCGTGAAATTCCGCATGTCAATCAGGCTCAAGCTGTTTCTCAGTCATCTGGTGGTGGTCGTGCTGGTGTCGGGGAGCATCGGCACATATTTTTACCTGAGCGCCGCGGAGAGCCTGATGAAGGGTCTCCAGGATCGGCTCCGATCCAGCGCAGCCATTGTCAGCAGGACCATTGATGCGAAGGAACTCGGGAACATCAGAAGCGAATCCGACATCTCAAATCCCGCCTATACCGCAAATCTTCAAAAACTCAGGAACTTCCGCCGGATGAATACGGATATCGCCTATCTGTACGTCATGCGGCGTATTGGTGATAAGGTCGTCTTCGTCATCGACTCCGATGAAACGGAGCGGCAGGCCCTGCCGGGCCGGGAATACGAGGATGTGATGCCGTCCCTCATGCAGGGATTCACCGGCGTTTCCGTTGATGATAGGATCTACACCGACGAATGGGGTTCCTTTCTCTCCGGATACGCACCCATCGAGAACGGTACGGGTGAATACCTCGTGGGCATCGACATGCGCGCCAACGAGGTGCAGGATAAATTCGCGAAACTCCGGATGTCCGGACTCATCTCTCTCACCGCCTCTCTCATCCTGGCGCTTATATTCAGCCGGTTCCTGACGGCTCGATTCATGGTTCCCGTCAGGATGCTTATCGCCCGCTGCCAGGCTATTGCAAAGGGCCGCCTGGGCGAGCGGATAGAGTTTCATACCAGTGATGAACTCAACAATCTTATCGTTGCCTTCAACGACATGTCGGAGGAGCTCTCCGTTTCAGAACATCGCAAGCAGGAGGCCTATGATGATCTTCGCCGGGCGCGCGACGAGCTTGAGATACGGGTCCAGCAGCGGACAAAAGATCTCAAGGAGGTGAACGACATGCTCTCCCGCGAGATCGCGGAGCGCATCCGGGCCGAGCGTGCACTTGAGCAGGCCGCCATGACGGACCCGCTGACGCTGATTCTGAACCGCCGTGCCATGATGGACCATCTGCGGCACGAGATGGCGCGTAACCAGAGGGGAAGCGCCCCCTTTGTGATTCTCGTCGCCGATCTGGATCACTTCAAGCGGGTGAACGATACGGAGGGGCATGACGTGGGCGACGAGGTTCTCATTGAAACGGCGAGAAGACTCACGGATCATATCCGCGGACAGGATACGGTCGCACGCTGGGGAGGCGAGGAATTTCTCATCCTCCTGCCGGATACGGACCTTGAAGGCGGTGTCGTGGCGGCGGAAAAGATGCGGGCCCGCATGGCTGCCGAACCTTATTACGTGGGAGGAAAGGAAATCAGGCTCACCATCAGCATCGGTGCGGCGGGTTTTGTGAAGGACCAGGAGATCGAAGCCTTGATCAAGGCCGCCGATGTGGCGCTCTACCGGGCGAAGAATCTCGGGCGCAACCGTGTGGAAATGGCGCCATCGTAAGCGCCGGGTGGCCTGGTGCGGAAATCGCTGCATGGGAGGACATGAAAAAGTACGCGCATTCCGGTGTTGCGGATGCGCGCATCGTCACTGATGCATGCGGAAAGGTGCGTGTGCTCCTGATTCCGGAGTGGATGTCATGAGGCTGATTGACGACATAGCAGCCCTTCCCCTCTTCAGCGGGCTTTCACTCTCCCAGCAGGAGGCCCTCACCGCACTCTCCCGCAGGCAATCCTTCAAAAAAGGCGCCACCGTCTTTTCCCGCGGTGACGGGTCGAGCGGTTTCTACATGATCCTTGCGGGACGGGTCAAGGTCTTTCAGCTTTCTACTGAGGGGAAAGAACAGATTCTCCACATATTCGGGCCCGGCGAATCCGTGGGCGAGGCGGCGGTGTTTTCAGGAGCGATGTTTCCCGCCTACGCCGAGGCCTACGAAGACAGCACACTCCTCTTCATACCCCGCGATTCCTTCATCGAACTCATACGGAACGATCCTACCCTTTCCCTTGCCATGCTCGCCGTCCTCTCGAAGCGCCTGCGGATGGTCACCGCGCTCGTGGAAAGCCTTTCATTGAAAGAGGTGCCGGCGCGTCTCGCGTCCCACCTTCTCTTCCTCTCTGCCGAGGGTGGTGCTGCCGGCCGGATAGAACTTGATATATCCAAGGGGCACCTGGCAAGCCTTCTCGGGACAATCCCGGAGACGCTTTCCCGGATTCTGACGAAGATGACCGCCCGGGGATTGATACGCTCCGAGGGCTCCAGGATTACAATCCTTAACCGGGCAGGGATGGATGCACTCGCCGCAGGGGAGCGCAAACTGTAGAAGGATGAAGGCGCCGGTTTTGAGATTGTCTCGATCGAGGACAGTGGTCTGAAAATCATGAAAAAGAATGGGCGAGGTGATATCAGCAGCACGTGCCGCCGGTTTTTGGGTTCCCTGTATCTGTAGTGCAGCAGCAGGCCGATGATTTGCGGCCGAGCATGCCATTGATGACCGCCGCCGCGCAGCCCACCCCGGACTGGACGGAGATTGCCTCCGTCGGGCAGTTGCGGCTGCAGGCCCCGCATTCCATGCAGGCATCGCGGCTGGTCACTTCCACGCGCCGGGTCCCGTTGAATCGGAATACGGCATGAGGGCAGACCTCGATACACATCCCGCAGCCGATGCACTTTTCTTCGCGGTATTCAAGGGTCACTACATTTTTCAGATATTCAAAGTGTGCCATGCCATGGTCTCCTACGCCACGAACCTCGCCGAGAGCCACAGGACAAGGCCGGAAACCCCCGCCCCAATCTCAATGGGCAGCGCCCAGCGCATTTCCTTTTTCACACCCGAGAGTGAGGTATAGGTCGAGGCGCCCGTGAAATTCATTGCGAGGTAGGCCGCAACGGCGGGCACCATCAATGCCCATGCCGCCGATTCAAGCATTCCCGCTGCCGAGGTGATATCGGGATGCCGGAGCAGGAAAAGCACGACGACCACGGGCATGCTCACGATGAACCCCTTCAGCGAAAAGGCCCGCCCCGGCAGGTAAGGAAGCAGCACGGGCGTTAGTACCGCCCCGGCGAAAATCGCTGATGCAAGAGCGAGGGCGGCGAAGGCGCCGTCATTGAGCATGTTGTCCCGCCAGCCGCCCGGTCCGACGATGCCGCTCGCGATCACGAATAACACCATCACCAGCACTCCCGTCTTCACTGCGGCGTAAAGCTCCAGCGGGATGAGGACACACCGCTCCTTCAGGGTAAAGGTCTTGTGGCGCATCGAAGGCACCGCCCTCATCCCCGCGTCGAGATAACGGACAATATCAAGGGCGCGGATCGGGCCATAGCGCACGGTAAATCCCGCACGGCGCTTCACCTCATGCGCAGCGACTCCCGGACCGGCAAGCTGGGGAAGAATGAGGGTGCGGTGGCTCACCACCTTTGCGAGGCCGCTTGCCTCAATGCGCTCGATCAGTTCCGCCGTCCCGAAGGTACCCTTACCTGCGGCGCACCACACGTTGATTCCCCTCGTATCGAGGACAAGTATCCAGGCGTTTCTTCCGGGGAGTGCCGACCGCAGCGCATCGAAACTCATCTTGTAATTGGCGGAGACGAATACCGGGGTGTCGGCATCGGGATTTTCCAGCGCATAGAGGCCGGCATCAACGGTGTAATGCATGCGACTGATTCCGAGCCGAGCCCTTACGGTGCCCCAGTGATCCCGCCATGTGAGTTTTGAGGAAACCTGCGGGACGATGCCCGCTGCGGTTGTCACGGTGCCCGTGACGAAGGGCTGGTCAAGACGCGGAGGGCCCACCTGGGCCGGTGCGGGTGTTCCTCACGTGGGAGGGGAGGCCTGCGGCGCCATGGGAAGGATATCGCCAGCAGGCTGTATTTTTTTCGTTGGAGTGCTCATGAAACCTCATCCATATATTTTACGTGATGCTTCACGTGCGCCGGGAAAAAAGTCCCGACGCGGATTCATCCTCTTCATCCATTGCAGAGGCACCACTATACATCATTCGTGGTAGCTGTCAACGGGGGCGGTCTCACGGGCCGTAGCGGCAACATCAATTTTTTATGTCAAGGTGATGAGGAAAGGGATTCCCGTTGTTCCCGACTTTTGTTCCTTGACAATTTCCGGCAAAGCTTCATAGAGTGATACCGAAAACTTATCACAATTGAATAGAGATTCGATCTTCCCCGCTGTGTTGAAATCGAGCAGATATTCCGGCATGGTTTCCCCAACAAAGGAGTTTTTCGTGATCTTATCCTCCGGCATGGTGATTGTACGGCGGGAAAATGATGCATGGAAGTATCTTGTGCTTCGGGCATACAAAAACTGGGACTTTCCCAAGGGCGTAGTGGAAGCGTTGGAAGAGCCGCTTGAGACGGCGCTGCGTGAGGTGAAGGAAGAAACGGGCATCACCGATCTGCGTCTCCGCTGGGGTTCCGTCTTCATGGAATCCGCGCCGTATAAAGGCAGCAAGGGAATCAAAACAGCCCGCTATTATCTCGCTGAAACCACCGAATCGCAGGTTGTCTTTTCCATCAATCCTGAAATCGGCATGCCCGAACACCATGAATACCGATGGCTCACCTCCGAAGAACTCCTCAATCTCGCATCGCCCCGGTTGAAGTCTGTCATTGAATGGGCGGGGAAACTCGTCAACGGCAATGATTTTCAGAGTGCTTGACTTTTCCCGGAGAAGCTTATTATAATCCGCCGCCATTCGGGGCATGCTGAAACCGGGATGAGGCTCCGCCGCCGGTGCGACGGGCACAGGGGCGGAATATCATCCCTTTTTTATATTATAGATGAGATATGCCGTCCTTTCGAGGACAGGCTGCATTGAGGTGAAAGGTAAGGAGGAAAAAATGACATTAAAACGTTCTATCATGTGTGCAGTGGCGGTCATGCTGGCGTGTGTGCTCATTGCCGGCTGTTCCAAGACGGAATCCGACTGGAAAAAGACAATCGGACAGGACACCGTCGAGGCCTATA
This sequence comes from Deltaproteobacteria bacterium, assembly GCA_026388515.1. GTDB lineage: Bacteria > Desulfobacterota > Syntrophia > Syntrophales > UBA2210 > JAPLJO01. The sequence goes on from JAPLJO010000026.1 coordinate 8,834, forward strand.
AGCAGTTTGTGGAAAAATACCCGTCGTCCAAGTACGCAGGTATGGCCAATAAAAAAATTGAAGAGCTGAAATGGCGCGCGACATTGAAAGATAATACCAATTCAGGATACCTGACGTTTATCAACAACTACCCGAAGAGCCGCTATACACCCGAAGCCAGAATGCGCCTGGAGTCTCTTGAGTGGAAAGAGGCACTTGCGGCGAATACAAAGGAAACCTATGAAAAATTTCTGAAGAAGTACCCAAAGGCCAGACACACCAATGCGGCCAGAATGGAACTCGAATGGTTAAGCGTGGTGGAGGCGAATACAAAGGAAGCCTATGAGGCGTTTCTGAAGAAAAATCCCCGGGGAGCTCATACGGTGGAGGCGAACCAGAAACTGTCGGAACTTGGTGCGGTCAGGAAAGCAGCGAAGAAGTAGCATGATGACAATACTGCCGGCGGCTTCCCACCGCCGGCGATGAATAAAAACTGGGCAGGCGGCATGACGTGCCGCCTGCCCGGCCGCTTATTTTTTCATTACCACTAATTTCTGAAAAAGTCGGACACTATCTCAAGATACTCCCCGAGAAGCTGTTTGCTCACTACGAAGATGTGCCCCACATTCTTTTCGATGGTCCTGTTCAATCCTCCCCGGGCGATGCTGATGTTTCCACCGTCTGTCTGCCCCCAGAGTTCGGCGGCCACGCACGAGCCCGGCGGTGCTATCGGGTCCCGCGTTCCCCGGTAGCAGAAGATGCGCACGCCGGCTTCCCGGAGCGCATTCATATTGACCGGCTTGCCGTCAAGGGCGGGCACTGAAGACGGCAGCGTGTACGTCCCCTCGACAAGCTGATTCCCCATGAAAAATTTGTCCAGCCACTGGCGGTGTGCCTTTGCAGGAAACTTCGTGCCGTGGGTAAGCCAGTAGATGAAGGGCGCAGAGTCTTCAAGGGCGTGAGGATAGTTGGCCCTGGCATAGAACCCGAGCGATACGGTGTACTGAACGCCCGGCTGTATTTCGTTCATGCCGAACTGAATCACCTGGGGCGGAATATTGATGCCCCCGAAGAGCTGATCCATGACCGCGGGATCATACTGTTGTCTGATCACCTCACGCATCGGCCCATGGCCGCTCTCCCTATCGTCGAATTTGACCGGTACCGCCATAAGAGCGATTTTTTTTACGTCCATTTCCTCTCCCCGGGCGAGGCGTTCCTGGGCGCGCCGGGCGATATAGGGGAGAATGATTGAACCGCCCATGCAATAGGCCATGACATAGATATCGAGGCCGGGATGGCGTTTCTTGATGATATCGAGATAGGCATCCGGCACGGTCTTGCCGTAGAAGTCAAGACCGAGTTCCGAGGCATCCGGATCCGCGTCGCCGGGGTCCACCATGTAGACATGGAACCCGTCTTTCAGCATGCCCTCGATGACCGATTTCCCCGCGTCGAGGTCGAAAATCTCGGGCCGGTTGATAAGCGGCGTGGCGACGTAAAGAACTTTGTTGTTCGGCGCGAGTCCATCGGGGAGGGGGTAATGACGGAGGGTCATGCCGTGGAGGGCCGAGCCCTCGACGACAGTGTACTTCGAGTAACCGATCTTTCCGCCCGTCTGCCGCTCCGAATATTCCATGATATCGAAGGCGTTGGCGCGGTAGAGACTCTCGAAACGCGCCCTGTTTTCCTGCAGGTATGCCGGGAGGGGCAGTGCGTCGGTGCCGTCGGGATTCTTTTTCATGAAAGGCAGTTCTTCCTCGATGGACGTTTCCGTGATTGCCATGAGGAGGCATTTCAGGAGGTCCTTCATCGCTTTCAGTCGTGTCAGGCCGCGCGAGTTGTACAGGTTCTCGAGAGTGGAAAACTGCTCCGTGTACTTCTTGAGAAGCTCCTGTCCCTTGGCCTGCGTGGAAAGCTTCTCCGCCTTCTTCCGGTCGAAGATACCATCGGTCATGACGTGGCCGCAGAGTTCGTACAGCAATTTTCCATACCGGTCGTAGATAAAGCTGTTTGTATCGGCGTAGATATCGGGATTTTTCCCCTTCGCAATGGCCTGCCGGGCCTCCTGAACGACGGGGTCCACGATGAAGGTATCCAGGTATGCTTTCTGCCAGTGCGCGGCGAACGAGAATGGTCCGAAGAGCCATGGTGTGCTGCCGAGAGTATTCAGAATCTGATCATAGTGAATGAGAAGTTTTAACTGATCCCCGGCGAGCTTGCTCTTCCATGGAATCGCCGTGTGATACCCCTCATGGTTATCGGCGGGTGTGATGCCGATGATATCAAGAAGCTCCCGTGAAGTAATTCTTTCCTGCTGCTCTATCTGTGCCGCCATGGATTCTCCCTCCTGATGGTGATAAGCGATGCCCGTATCGTTCATCCCCTATTGTAGGTATCTTCTCCGCGAACTGTCCAGTTTTTTCTTGGCGTCGGGCCGGGGAGGCCTTTTCGCCTTGACATGCCCCGGCCCCCTTCCTATACTCCTTCGCGACGTAAGGACCTTTCTCCGGAAGTATCGTTCTGCCATGGTGGAAGGAACCTCCCGGGAGATTTCAATGCCCTCGATCACCGTTTCCGAAATGCTCGTGCGCCTACAGAACGACCGGCGTTTCATGGAAAATGTCACTGCCCTGAAACGCATCCCTGCACAGGAAGGGTCCTTTGCATCATTTCCTTCCTGGGTGCAGCCGGCCATCGTTACCGCATTGAGGAAAAGGGGAATTGAGCGGCTCTACAGCCACCAGGCCGAGGCGGCGGATCTCATCCGCCGGGGCCGTGACGTCGTCCTCGTCACGCCCACGGCAAGCGGAAAAACCCTCTGCTACAACCTCCCGGTCCTCCAGCGGATTCTCGAAGAACCGGAGACCCGCGCGCTCTATCTCTTTCCGACAAAGGCCCTTGCCCAGGACCAGATGCACGAAATCCATAGCCTCATCACGGAGCTCGGGGCGGACATAAGGACCTTTACGTACGACGGCGACACCCCCGCCGACGCACGACAGGCGATACGAAAACAGGGCCACGTGGTGGTTACCAATCCCGATATGCTCCATGCCGGGATACTTCCTCACCACACCAAGTGGCAGAAACTGTTCTCCAACCTCAAATACGTGGTGATAGACGAGCTGCACGTCTATCGCGGCGTCTTCGGGAGCCACTTTGCCAACGTTATCAGGAGGCTCGTCCGCATCTGCCGTTTTTACGGCTGCAACCCCGTTTTCATCTGCTGTTCCGCCACGGTGGCGAACCCCAGGGAGCACGCCGAGCATATTCTCGAACGGTCCGTGGAGCTCCTGGACCGGAGCGGAGCACCCGCGGCGGGAAAAACCTTCATCCTTTATAATCCCCCCATCGTGAACAGGGAGCTGGGCATACGCCAGTCTGCGCTCACCCCGACGCGCAGGATGGCCGCAGAGCTGATTCGCGGCGGTATCCAGACAATTGTCTTCACCACGAGCCGCCTGAACGTAGAGGTCCTCACCAAGTACCTGAAAGACGAGTTCTCCCGGGGCAAGCCCGTGGACGACCAGTACGTCACGGGGTATCGGGGCGGGTATCTGCCGAATCTACGCCGTCAGGTGGAAAAGGGCCTCAGAAACCGTGATGTGATGGGCGTGGTGAGCACCAATGCACTGGAACTGGGTATCGATATCGGCGACCTGGAGGCAAGCATCATGGTGGGCTATCCCGGATCCATCGCGAGCACCTGGCAGCAGGCGGGGAGAGCGGGCAGGCGCCGGGGGCACAGCCTCGCCATGCTGATTTCCCGGAGCGCTCCCATGGACCAGTTCATCGTGGAACATCCGGACTACTTCTTTTCCCGGTCACCGGAATTCTGCCGGATCAATCCCGATAATCTCCTCATTCTCCTCCACCACATCAAGAGCGCCGCCTTCGAGCTTCCCTTTGAAAAGGGAGAGCAGTTCGGGCGCGAAAATATAGAGGAGCTCCTTCAGTACCTCGAAGAAAAGGGGGTCCTTCACCGGGTCTCCGACCGGTGGCACTGGGCCGCTGAGAGTTACCCCGCCGATGAGGTGAGTCTCCGGAGCATCAATCCGGAGAACATCGTCATCGTCGATACCACCGATGCGGGCAAACCCCTGGTCATCGCCGAGGTGGACTGGGACAGCGCCTTTACCATGGTGCACGACGAGGCAATTTATATGATGGAATCGCAGCAGTACCACGTGGATTCCCTCGACCTTGAAAGAAAAAAGGCCTACGTCCGGAAGGTGGATGTGGATTACTATACCGATGCCATGACCTACACAAACGTCAGGGTCATCGATGAGTTTGACACGCGTCATGCCGGGGAACTGATCGTCGAGCACGGCGAGGTGCAGGTGGTGCGCAAGGTGGTGGGTTACAAGAAAATCAAGTTCTACACCTCGGAAAACCTGGGCTACGGTGATGTCAGTCTTCCCGAGAAGGACATGCACACCACGAGTTATTGGTTTACCGTTCCCCGACACCTGCCGGGGAGGCTTCCCTACACGCAGGCGCAGATTGTGGACGGGCTCGCGGGGATCGCCTATAGCCTTCATCACCTCGCCGCCATGATGCTCATGGCTGACCTCCGGGACATCGACCGCGCGATCGGCGACAAGAGCGGCGAGTGGTTTGTCCGCTACGGGAAAGACAGGCGTACCATCACCGTCACGCCGGAGGGCGAATACGACACCAGCCGGATAAAGGCGGATGCCTTCGACCCGACTATTTTCATTTTCGATGCCTACCCCGGCGGCATCGGGTTTTCCGATCTGCTCTTTGAGCGTCACGAGCAGTTGCTTGCGTCGGCGCGAAGTCTCATCGCCCACTGTCCCTGCAGCCACGGCTGCCCGACCTGCGTAGGTCCGGCACTCGAAGTGGGGGCGATGGCAAAAGAGGTCGCACTGGCGGTGCTTGATCTGGTGGTGACGTCATGACGCTGAAAAAGCGGCTCTCGAGGCTCACCGGCGATGAACCACTTGGGGAACCGCCGTCATCATCTCGTGAGGCGGCCATCGGCGATCTCAGGAGGCGGATCGACCTTATCATGTCCCGCCGACCGGAGCGTCCCGCCGGCCCCTCCCTGGTGGTACGGGGTGAGCCGGTGGACCTCCGCACTGTGGTGAAGGGGGAGGAACGGGAGACGCCCCACGGCGTCTTTTACCTTGTCTCCGACGCACTCCATGCCTCCCGGTCCCATGGCAGCCGCATGATCGGCGAGATTACATCGCTTGACATGCGCGCGGCGTCGGTCCTCGCGAATTCCCCCGAACTTGAAGACTGTAATTATTCCGGCGGCCTTTTCCTCGATACGGAAACCACGGGGCTTGCCGGCGGGACGGGAACCTTCGCCTTTCTTATCGGCGTCGGCTGGTTCGAAGGCGACTCCTTCGTCACCCATCAGATATTCGCCCGGGATTTTTCCGAGGAGCGGGCATGTCTCTCCTTCCTGCGTGAAATTGCGGCGGAAAAGGAATTTCTCGTTACCTTCAACGGGAAGGCCTTCGATGTGGGACTTCTCACCACCCGGTTCATCATGAACAGGCTTCTCGATCCCCTCGCTTCCCTTCCTCATCTTGACCTCATCTATCCCTCGCGGCGGCTCCTTGGACACCGCCTCGAAAACAACCGGCTTGTCACCCTGGAAAGTGAGGTTCTCGGCATCAGGCGGGACGGCGATATCCCCGGCTACGAAATACCTCAGCGGTACTTCGACTGGCTGCGGCGCCGCGACGGCCGCCTGATGGAAGATGTTTTCGAACATAACCGGCTCGATATCCTTTCCATGGCGACACTCACGGTGCACCTTGCGGAGCTGGTGGGGAAAATCCCGGTGACGGAAGAACGTGCCCGCGGAGACACGATGGCGGCTGCCCGGCTGCTTTTCGACCGCGGCGACACGCAAGGGGCGTGCCGGTTTCTGGAGTTTCTCATGGAGTGCGAGGAAATGCCCGTTGCCCGCGAGGCGGGAAGATTCCTGTCACTCATCCATAAGCGCGAGGGCAGGTGGGACGAGGCGGTGAAGATATGGGAGATGCAAGTCCAGTCTGATTTCCTTGATATCTTTGCCGTGGAGGAACTGGCGAAATGGTGTGAGCACGGCGTCCGTGACCTGGAACGTGCAAGTGATCTGGTGGCGCGCATCCTCGGAAATGCACGTGTGCTCCCGCCGCTGGAGCGAGAGGCCTTTGAGTATCGCCTGGAACGGCTGAAAAGAAGGCTGGAGCGGAAGAAACGGTTGGAAGGGTAAGGGGTCAGGTTTTCGTCTCTTTCAGTATCCCATCCCTGATGAATGCATAGAACTGGTCGGTCATCGCATCGATATCCCGGGCTTTCTTCTTCTTTTTTTTAAGCGCGAAATAGTAATAGTCAATACGGAGAAACGCGCCGAGCAGTATGTTCGCCATGAACTCGATATCAATGTCCTTTCGTACCGTGCCCGCCGCCACGCCCCGTGAAAGGTCGCTTTTCACGTACTGAAGCATTTTCTCCTCGAACTTTTCGATATAAGGTTCGAAGATATCATCCGTGCCCGGACCAACGCGGAGGTAGATATTGCAAAGGTCCTCGTTCTCCTTGAAGAAGATGAGACTCCGTCTGATGAGCGTCCGGTAGTACATCCCGAGGTCTTTTTCGACGAGGTTCGTGGTGGTGGCGAGGACCGCTTCTTCCCATTCATCGAGAAACTTGACCAGGAGTGAAATGAAGAGGTCTTCCTTGTTTTTGAAATACTGGTAGAACGTTCCCTTGCCGATCTCCGCCTCCCGGAGCACGTCCTCTATATGCGTCTTGTAGTACCCCTTTTTCGAAAAGAGTCTTTTTGCGCATTCAAGAATTTCCCGTTTCCGCAATTCACCTTTCATAGAGAGTGCCACTCCGGATCGCTGTCGTTTTGTGATCCATAGGTAATCACAAATCGTTTCATTTTTCAACGAAAAGCCCCGCACCAGGGAATTTTTTCGTTTTCACATTCGACGGAAGTGAAAAATGGGGTTGACTTCAAGGGATTATCCCCGTTACTATGAACCCGACGCGTCGGGTCTAGAATCCGGATCAGTGCTTCTCTGCCCGAAGATACGCGTGCGAGGAGGGTGCGATGAAGGTGCTTGTCATTGGAGGGCCGATTGCACTGCTCTTTATCATCTGGCTCTGGGTTGAGAGGTGGCATCTCCTGCTCCCCGGTACATGGCCCGCGCTCAAGTGGCTCGGATTCAAGCGCACGCTCACCGGCGGGCTGCACGGTATCTGGTATGGGCGACACATTACTTCGTATATCAATTTCCTGCGGGTTATGTCACGCGCATGCGGACCGGACGGAAGATTTGCGCGATGGCTTGAAAACACCTACCACGGGAAGGTGCTTACCACGGAACTGGCACAGTCCATTGTATCCGTCGAGGAAGACATTCCCCTGCAGGATCTCGGCATCGAGGTCATTCCCTACACGAGGGCACGGGATATCGTGATACGCGCACATCCGGATATTGTCGTCACCCAGTGCGGCTGCAAGGAACTTCACCGCCGGGAGGGCCATCCCTGCACGGCCTGTGAGCCGCCCTACATGACCTGCATCCTTATCGGGAAACCGCTGACGGATTTTCTGCTTGATCATAAGCCCGACGCCTCCCGCCGGATAAGCCGCGAGGAAGCACTTTCGCTTCTCAAACAGTTCCACGCCCGGGGGCTTGTGCACGCGGCCTGGTTCAAAGACTGCATCAAGGACCAGTTCTATGTGATCTGCAATTGCTGCACCTGCTGCTGTCTCGGGTTTGAAACGCGAAGCATCGGGATTCGACAGATCGCGCCCTCGGGATTCGTGGCCTCGGTGAATGAGGCAGCCTGTAAAGGGTGTGAAACGGCGCTCCCCTGGTGTCCCTTCGGCGCCATCGAGATGGTGAACGGGAAGTCTCATGTCAATAAAGATGCCTGCATGGGGTGCGGGGTGTGCGTCACCAAGTGTCCCGAAGGGGCCCGTACCCTCATTCCCGATGTGGCGAAGGGGTTGCCGCTCGATGTACGGAAATTATGCAGCGGTGCTTCTTTTCACCATCTATTGCATTAGACGGGCACATTGAAATGAAAATACCACCCGCCACACTGAGGAGGGAACCGACGTGAGAGACTCGACGAAAGCGCTCATGGGAAAGCACGGATGGAGAATCGACCGCGCCATTCACAATTACATTTATTTCGCTTTTTACTATCCCTACGTGTGGTCCCTGTACCACCTGTTCCGGATACTGGCGACTTATTTCTCATGGATAAAACCGATCCGCTATATCATCAAGACCGCCTTCGCCCGCTACCATGCAAAAGTAATCTCCATGGGCGATACGAAAAAGATATTCGAACTCAAGGAGGATGTAACCGCCGTCTCGGATAAAAACAAAAAGATCGTCCCTTTTACATATGCCTACAAGATTCTCCTCAACGAACCCGATTACATCGCGGTGATGGACTGCCCCTGTAAAAAAGCACTCAATGCGCCCGCTTGGACCATCAATTCATGTATCAGCGTGGGGAAAAACACCGCACAGTTTTGGATAGACCGGTGCGGGGAAAAGTATCACGCGCGGAAAATCACCCAGCAGGAGGCGCTCGATCTCATTAAAAAAT
>JAPLJO010000152.1 GCA_026388515.1 Deltaproteobacteria bacterium
TCATGCCCTATATTAGCGCCTCAATTATTCTTCAGCTCCTGACCATCGCTATTCCCCATCTGGAGAGACTCTCCAAGGAAGGTGAGGCAGGACGGAGGAAGATCACACAGTATACCCGTTACGGGACGGTTCTCTTAAGCCTCATACAGGGTTTCGGTATCTCCGTTGGACTGGAAAATATGGCCGGACCTACTGGGGTTTCCATTGTTATGGAGCCTGGCTGGAACTTTCGCCTTATGACGGTGATTACACTGACTGCAGGCACGGCATTCATCATGTGGCTGGGGGAACAGATTACCGAAAAAGGCATAGGCAACGGCATATCACTGATCATCTTTGCCGGTATTGTCTGCAGGGGACCAGCAGCGATCTATCAAACATTTACACTGCTATCCGCGGGTGAGATGGGCATTTTCTTCATAATAATACTCGTTGTTATGATGATCGCCGTTATAGGAGTCATCGTTTTTGTGGAAAGTGGTCAGAGGAGAATACCAGTACAATATGCAAAACGTGTTGTCGGACGAAAGATGTATGGGGGACAGACGACCCATCTACCTCTCAAAGTGAATACTGCAGGCGTCATTCCTCCGATCTTTGCATCTTCAATCATAATGTTCCCGGCGACGATCGCTAACTTCATCGATCACCCATGGATGAAGCTGATTTCAGACGCTTTGATTCCCGGGAAAATGGTTTATGAATCAATGTATGTCGTCTTTATCGTATTTTTCTGTTATTTTTATACTGCTGTAGTATTCAATCCTGTAGATGTTTCCGATAACATGAAAAAATATGGCGGGTACGTCCCCGGCATAAGACCAGGTAAGAAAACAGCGGAATATATAGATGATGTCTTGTCAAAACTGACATTTGGCGGTGCCATATATGTATCAGCTGTTTGTGTCCTTCCCAGTATACTGATAAGTTACTTCAGCGTCCCATTTTATTTTGGAGGCACCGCCCTCTTGATTGTGGTCGGTGTTGCGCTTGACACGGCGGGCCAGATCGAAACCCATTTGCTGACGAGACAGTATGAGGGGTTCATGAAGAAAGGCCGCATTGCGAAACGGCGGTAATGACACCATATTCAGTAGCATGATTGTCCTGAAGCTGCCAGAAGAGATTGAAAAGATGAGGGCGAGCAACCATATCGTTGCTGAGATATTGAACAGGCTGAAGGAAAAGGTAAGACCTGGTGTAACCACCGGCGAGCTGGATATGTGTTCAGAAGAACTTGTTCGTAAGAAGGGGGCGGTACCTGCATTTAAGGGTTATATGGGCTATCCTAATTCACTTTGCATATCGGTTAATTCGGAAGTCGTTCATGGAATACCGGCGAATAGGGTTTTAGACGCGGGGGATATCGTGAGCCTCGATTTCGGGGCATATTATAAGGGATATTATGGGGATGCTGCCATAACGGTGCCTGTCGGTGATGTTTCCAAAGAAGCGGCAAGGTTAATTCGCGTTACTGAACAAGGACTCTACGATGGCATCAGGGAGGCAAGAGCCGGGAACCGTCTCGGCGATATATCGGCCGCTGTTCAAATGCGGGTTGAGACTGCCGGATTTTCTGTTGTGAGAGATTTTGTGGGCCATGGAATTGGAAAGAAACTTCACGAGGAACCACAGATACCCAATTATGGCATAAAAGGCAGAGGAATAGAATTAAAGACCGGCATGGTATTGGCTATTGAACCAATGGTCAATGAAGGCACGTACAGAGTCAAAGTGACTGATAATGGCTGGACTGTTGTGACGGAAGATGGAAAATTATCGGCCCAC
>JAPLJO010000108.1 GCA_026388515.1 Deltaproteobacteria bacterium
CGCGCACGGACACTGAAAATCTCTCAACCTTTTTTACGGACCGTCTTTCGTCGACGCTCGATATCACCGGGTACTTCAAAATCATCGATATCGGGGGAGTTCCCGAAAGCGAGCGCGGCAGTGACCCGCGCTCGGGAGCAATCGATTTTTTGCTGTGGTCGCAGGCGGGAGCCGATCTCCTGGTGAAAGGCGGGTTTGAAGTGACGGGCGATGTGCTCACTGCGGAGTTCCGCCTTTTTGACGTCGTGGAAGGCAGACTGATTGCGGGCAAGAAATACTGGGGTAAGCCGGGTGACGCCGGGATGATGGTCATGAAATTCGCCCGTGAAATATTTCTTCTTCTGACCGGCCATGGCGGTGTCTTTGATACGAAGATCGCCTTTGTGGGAAAGAAAGCGGGCAGGTCGGAAATTTATTCCATCAACTTCGACGGCTCCGGACTCCAGACCCATAGCGCGTTCAATTCGCTCACCCTCTTCCCCCACTGGACCCCTGACGGGAAATACCTTTCTTTCACTTCATACAAGGGCGGTAATCCGGACTGTTACCTCATGAACATGGAGAGTGGAAAGGTGGAGACCATAGCGAATTTCAAAGGTCTCAATCTCGCCGGTCCCTGGTCGACCGACGGCGCAAGGGAACTCCTTGTACTCAGCAGAGACGGCAATGAGGAAATCTACATCTGGGAGCGTGAAGCCAGAGAACTCCGCCGGGTGACCACCAGTTCCGCGATTGATGTGTCTCCCGTGTGGTCGCCCGACGGCGGGAAGATTGCCTTTGTGTCCAACAGATCCGGCACCCCGCAGATATTTGTCATGAGTGCACGCGGTGAAAACGTACGGCGCCTCACCTTTGAGGGCTCATACAATACCTCTCCGGCATGGTCGCCGGCGGGAGGGAAAATCGCCTTCGAAGGGATGACGAACGGGCACTTCCAGCTCTTTCTCATCGATGAAGACGGGAGCAATTTCATGCAGCTTACCTTTGAGAAAGACAACTGCGAATCACCAGGCTGGTCGCCCGATGGCCGGTATATCGCCTTCACACTGAAAAAAGGTGCCGCCGCACAACTGGCGATTATCGGGTCAAACGGTATGAACCTGCGCGTGCTCGATACGCAGGATGCGGCGATGTCGTGCGATGATCCTTCATGGTCTTCCCACATTTTGTATTGAGTTTACCGGCGTTTTATCTTAAGATTTCACCCGACATCGTTAATTGTTCACCATCTGACTTTTCATTCACAGGATGCCTGGTGTTTCAAAGGAGGATACTATGAGGAAAGTAAAGCCGTTCGGTACGAGTGCAGGTGTGTTCCTTGCGTGTGTCCTTATACTGTGTGTCGCCGGGTGCGCCAGCCGCGGCGATCTTGATTCCATGTCGAGATCGCTGGAAGGAAGGGTGAGCAACGTCCAGGTTGATGTCGTGAAAGTCCGGAAGCTTGCGGAAGGGAGCGAGGAATCGGCGAATTTTCTACGACAGAAGACGGCTGAAATCGACGCTAATATAATTGAGCTCCGCGATAGCGTCCAGCAGATGAGGGGCGCGACGGAGGATACCTCGATGCGTATTACCTCGCTTGAGACGGGGATGGGAAAGAAAGAGATCGACTCGATCCGTGCCCGCCTCGACGACATCGCCTTCAGGCTGCAGTTTATTGAAAACTATCTCGGTATCGCCAGGAAAGAGGCTGCGGAGGGGGAGGGTGATGAAAGCGAGGAGACGAAAAATGCCGAAGGCGACAGGGAAAAGGAGTATTCAGAGGCGCTGAAGACATTCAAGTCGGGCACGTATGCCGAGGCGAGAGAGATGTTCCAGAAATTTCTGAAATCCTTTCCCGACACCGAATATTCAGACAATGCCCAGTTCTGGATAGGGGAGTGCTACTATTTCGAAGGCCAGTATGAAAAGGCGATCCTGGAGTACGAGAAGGTCGTCCAGAATTATCCCAAGGGGAACAAGGTGGCGGATGCGCTTCTCAAACAGGCTTTTTCCTTTCTCGAACTCGGCGACCGGGCGAGTGCCAAGGTCCTTCTGCAGAGAATTATAAATGATTATCCCAATACCACCTCGGCGAGGAGGGCACGGGAGAAGCTGGTCAGCATCAAGAATAACTAATCGGCGGGCGATTCAACCGTCACACCCGGTGGAACTGCGAGTTCAAAAAGTGATGCCGCGTCTCTCCCGGGCGTGAATTCGAAATTTCTGTAGCGTATCTCTATCGAAGTTTTTTCAGGCTCTTCAATCCGAAGTGATATGTGACGCGGGCAGGAGAGATCTCCTTCCCGCTCATACTCGTCAAATGCCGCCGAGTACAAGGGCGCTCCCTCCCCGGTAAAGACCTCAATCGTTTCTATCTCACTCCCTCCGGTCCGTACCCCCACCGCCGCGACCCGCGTCATGCCGGAATAGGCCTCGATCCGGCAGATATCGCCTTCGCAGTATCCTTCATACCTGGTTCCTTCGGGGAATGCGGGTGCGCTACCCGTCATGAGCCGTATTGTGTCTTCAACGGAGAGATTGATATCCAGAAAGCGGGAGAGACTCGTTCTCTCTGCCGCGGCGATGTAGAATTTCCCCTGGCCGGGAAGAAATATCCGCATGACGCCGTCCTTCGAGGCGAGGAAAAAATCGGGAAGCCCGAAAAGGGGCATGCTTTCAATCCGCAGCGAGGAGGGCTCACCCGCGGCGAGGGCGACGGTGCGCGTATATTTTCCCCGCGGTCCGTCAATCGTGACCTGCGCTTCCGCCATGAGAATCATGCCGGGATTCCTGGATGCGAGGAGTTCCCGGATAGTCCCGTCCTGAAGAGTGGTACGCTCCGGCGTGGCGGTATTACGCTCCGGCAGGCATGTGCATCCCGTGAGGTGGATACCGATGAACAGGATAAGGAGCACATTCAGGAAGTGAACGGGTGTGACGGTGAGGTCATGGTGATGTCGCTTCAATGGCGCCTCGTATCGTAAGGGATAATTCCCTTATGAACCTTCCGTCGCGGGTTTCGTGAGGGATTCGATTTTCTCTTTGAGTGTGGCGCTCTCAGGATTGAGTTCCAGCGCTTTCCGGTAGATGAGAAGCGCTTCTTCGTTGAGACCGGCCTGCAGGTACGCATCACCCAGATGTTCCGCGATGGTGGCATCGCCGGGAAGGATATCGAAGGCGCTCTTCAGATACTTGAGCGCAAGGTCAACCTTGTTCTGTCGAAAATACAGCCACCCCAGGCTGTCCATGATATAGCCGTTGTCCGGTTTCAGCTCGAAGGCCTTTTTAATCATGACCTCCGCCTCTTCAATGTTCATGCCCCTGTCGGCGTAACTGTAGCCGATGAAATTCAGCGCCTCGGCGTTATCGGGCTCCGCTTCGAGCACCTTTCTCATCTCCGCAATACTTTCATCGTGCCGTTTCATCTTCTCGTAGATGATGCCGAGCCTGTAGTGCAGGTCCAGACTCTCCGGCAGCAGTACAAGGCCCCGTTTTACGATGGCTTCGGCCTCTCCGAGAGATCCCTTTTCATCGTAGAGGGAGGAGAGAAAGATATAGAGTTCCTCTTCCTTCCCCTTTTTTTCCACCGCCATGCGGGCAAGCTCAATCGCTTCATCGATACGGCCCGTATCCTTCAGGATTAGCGCCCGGTGAATCTGTGCCGTCGCATACACATCGGATTCATCCCCGATGACGCTGAGCTCTCTGAGGGCGTCGTCTTTGCGGTTCAGCTTCTCGTAGGCGGAAGCCAGGAAGTACCGCGTTCTGTCATTCGCGGGTTCCGTCTTCAGCACCTTGCCGAATTCCTCCACCGCACGCTCATAGTTTTTCCCCTGGAAATAGTAGGCGAGCCCCAGCGAAAAATTGGTTTCCAGGTGCGTATCATCGATTTTCAGAATGTCTTCAAAGGTGCGGATCGCTTCCTCGTAGCGCTCCATTTTGACGAGCATCTTTCCCAGCCTGAAACGGATGTTGATGCCTTCCGGATCAGCGGCAATGGAATCCCCGTACAGTTTGATGGCCTCGTCGTTTCTTTTTTCCGTTTCATAGATGAGGCCGAGTTCAATCGCGGCGAGCTCATAGGCGGGGTCGAGCGCGAGGGTTTTTTTGAACCAGGCTTCGGCCTCCGGGAGTGATTTTTTCATCACATATGTTCTGGCGACGTAGTAATGGGCCGCGACATTTTGCGGTTCGAGGGCGAGAAGCTCCGTGAAAACGCGGATGGCATCGTCATACTGTTCCGTCTCCTGGTAGAAAAGACCGAGAAAGAGATACGGCTCCGGCCTCCCGGGATTGAGGGCGATAATTTTATTGTACTCTTCGATTGCACCCTTGTAATTTTTCATACTGCCGTAGAGGCCGCCCAGGAGAAGGTGAGCGTCGTAGTTTGCCGGATCCAGGGTTACGGCTGCTTCGAGAAGCTTTATCGATTCATCTTTCTCTCCTTTACGGAGATACAGCTTTGCCAGTTCTTCATGGAGGAACGACGATGAGGGATCGAGGCCGAGCGATATCCTGTATTCATCGATTGCCTTTTCCACATCGCCTTCAAGGGTATGGAGCGTTCCCACGGAGTAGTGGTAGTAGGATTCTTCCCTCGATGATTCGCCCCATGAGGGTGTTCCGAACTGCCACCCGCCGCCGAAGTGGGTGCATGAAATGATGACGGTGCAGAAAAATCCCGTTATGAGAAACCGCAGCAGATGCGGCGGACTGGTGTCGTGCCTTTGCATGGTATTCACCTATTCACCCGATGATACGGGAGAGGGGAACAATGGTGATGCCCTTCTCCTTGAAAAGCGGCAGCGCGTGCCGCAGTGCCGCGATGGTGCTCTCGTGGGGATGGCCGATGAGGATGAGGTTGTCCCAGGTGTCGTGTGATTCAATGACTTTCCTGAGAATGGCGAGTGTTTCATCGTAGCTCCCCCCATTATCTATGAAAATATTCCGCGTCCCGCATTTCAACCCGATGCGCGCTGCCACCTCACGGCCGCGGGTATCCTTCGTCGTCATGCTGTCAAGGAAGAAAAGGTTTTTGCGCTTGAGTAATGAAAGTACCGTGGCAACCTTTTCATCATCTTCCATGAACCGCGATCCCATGTGGTTGTTCACGCCGCGGGCATAGGGGACTGATAACAGGTCCTCTTCAAGCTGGCGTTCTATATCATCATGAGTCATGGAAAGAAACAGCGTACCCCTGCCGGGCCTCTTTTCCGGGTATCCATACGGCTCCATCGGAAGGTGGAGCAGAATTTCCCTGCCTGCCCGGTGTGCCTCCCGTGACGCTTCAAGGGAATAGCTGCACGAGGGAAGCACCGAGAAAGTAATCGATGCGTTGAGCCGGAGAATTACACGCACAATCGCGGGGTCATTGCCGATATCATCGATGACGATGGCGATCCGCTTTTCCACCTTTGGCCGCTCGGGCACCACGGGTACCGCTTCCCGGGCGGGGGCTTTCGTTTCCTCCCTTGGGGCCTTCTCCGGAACCAGGATCACCTTTTCCCGTTCGGAAACATAGAAAACCACAACGAGGACGGCGGCAAGGACAATCGCACCGGCGATCAGGAACGGCGCATGCTTAAAGAGACGGGTGATTCTCCTTCTCACGGTTTACTGTTATCCCCGCATTTTCTTGAATATCTCCCAGCTCTTTAAGAGATCGATGGCGCTCTTCAGTTGGTTATCTTTCTTCAGGCGGTCGTCCATTTCAGTCTGGGAGGCACTCTCTGCGGGCGCTTCAATCTGCTCCGTCGGGCTTTCAGGTGGCGGCGTCACGTCTTCCTGGATCGTTTCGCCCTCTCCCTCGATGTGACCCTTCAAATCCTTCTCACGGACGTTTTTAATCGCATCCTTCGATTTGGGTGTGTTATTCACATACTCGACCACGATATCAGGTTCGATTCCCTTTGCCTGAATGGATTTACCGCTCGGTGTGTAATATTTCGCCACCGTCAGCTTGAGAGCCGCGCCATCGCCCAGCGGTTTCACAATCTGCACCGACCCTTTGCCGAACGACCGGGTTCCTAAGAGGACGGCCTTTCCATTGTCGTGGAGCGCCCCTGAAACGATTTCGGAGGCGCTGGCCGTTCCACTGTTGATGAGCACCACGATGGGGCACGTCGGCTCGTTCCCGTCGTCATGGGCGCTGAATATCTTTTCAGTATCCGCCGATCTGCCGCGGGATGAAACTATAACGCCGGATTCGAGAAATTTATCGCTCACGCTTACCGCCTGATCGAGAAGCCCGCCGGGGTTGTTTCTTAAATCGAGGACGATGCCCTGCAGGGGATGGTCTTTCCCGTTGATTTCCTTCAGCGCCTTTTCAAGTTCATTCTCCGTCGATTCCTGGAACGACGAGAGGCGGATATAGCCGATGGACTCATCGTACACCCTGTATTTCACGCTCTTGATTTTTATATTGTCACGCACGATTTCGATATCCCGGGGTTTGTCGAGGTCCTTGCGCATGACCGAGACTATTACTTTCGATCCTGCCTTTCCCCGGAGCTTCTGCACCGCATCGTAAATGGTGATTCCCTTGGTGGTCTGCCCGTCGATTTTTACAATCTGGTCCCCCGGCTTGATTCCCGCGCGGTATGCCGGCGTATCTTCGAGGGGCGCCACCACGGTGATAACGTCATCGACTGTGGTGATTTCGATGCCCAGGCCGCCGAAGACACCCTTCGTGCTCACCTGGAGGTCCTTGTACATTTCGGGCGTCATGTAGATGCTGTGGGGATCGAGGGTTTTGATCATGCCGTTGATGGCGCCCTCGATGAGCTTCTTGGAATCCACTTCCTCCACATAATATTCTTCCACCAGGTTCAGTATCTGATTAAACTGCTTGAGATTCCTGTATGACGAGTCATCAGCCGAGAACGCGGTTTTATCACCATCGGGTCCCCATATTGAGAACACCGTGAATCCGAGCACGAGAATAAAAATCCCGCACGCGACTATTTTTTTAACGAGAGAAAATTTCATTCATATCCTCCGTGCCTGCCATAATTGGGGATGAACCATATCACCTTTTCTGTTCTGATTTCCATTGTTTTTTAAATGTGCTGCCGGTGTCCGGCTCTATTGGAAGGATACCGGGGAATATAGCGAGCATCCGGAGAGGAAAAGGAGGGTTAACCTCCCCGGATGCATTCCCTAACATCGGAGAATAGGCTGGTTAATGTCAGGTGCTCATAAATTAATCATTGAAAGGTCCAAGTCAAATTCAGTAAGGGATATGCTTGATGAACTTTCTTCCACTACTAATCCTTCGATACGAAGCAAAGAGAAATGCGATGATTACGAGAAATAATGTTTAATAGAAACTCGAATATTCAAATATCATTTCTGACGCAGGAGTCGAACCCAGTAATGGTTTTTAAGATATCAATAAGTTACAAGATGGTTGCAACTGAAATACAACAACTGTTAGTTGCATTTTTTTATTTTTCGTAAGATGAATAACAGTAAGTTAAAATATTTTTAAACTTTTCCT
>JAPLJO010000113.1 GCA_026388515.1 Deltaproteobacteria bacterium
AAAGCGCTCATTTTGCAAGCTATTTTATTCAGCAACCACGACGGCAGAAGTCCGTCAATCGTCATTGATCAACCATATTTGATCGGACGAGACAACAATAATCCCGTTCATGGCAAGCACCGCCGCGGTGACACCACGCCCGGGGACAATATGATTATTTCTTTTAATAACGGTAGCGCCGCAGGAAGGGCTCAATTCCTTCAGCAGAGCCTTCTGAATACCCAGGTATCTTGCAATTTTGAGTACTTCATGAGCGCCCCGTAAAAAAGCCTCAGTGACATCCATGCCGGACTGATCGATGACATGAGCTTTCCCCGCTATCACCGCGTCACCGTCGCCTTCGACAATATGACAGGGGATGCGTGGTGTGGGCATTCCGCCGAGCTGTTCAGAACAAACAGGGATGAGAAGCTCTTTGCGCGATAATGCCGTCAAATCATATCTCTCAGCGCAGTTACCGCCGTCATATCTGCAGTTGACACCGAGAAGACAGGCGCTCACTAGTATCATGGTATCAGAAGGACTCAAGGGGAGGGTTGTGAAGCGCACGCTCCTCCGGCCGAAGTCCGTGGCGGATATTCACTTTCCTGCCGCTGATTTCAATCCTGCCCTCGGCATAATACTGGATAGCCTGGGGGTAGATTCGATGCTCTTCCCTGAGAATACGCTCACGCAGTGTGTCTGCGGTGTCGTCATGGCAGACGGGAACCACAGACTGAATTATTATCGGACCGGTATCAATACCGTCATCAGCAAAGTGGACCGTACAGCCGGAAAACTTGACACCATAATCGAACGCTCGCTCCTGTGCATGGATTCCTTGGAAAGAAGGAAGAATTGCAGGGTGAATATTCATAATTTTCATGGGGAATGTTCTCAGAAAGAGCGGTGTAAGGACTCTCATGAATCCCGCCATTACAACAAGCTCAACCTCATGAGACCGGAGCGATTCGATGAGGGCGCGTTCAAAATCCTCCCTGGAAGGGTAGGTGAGATGATCAATAACGAGCGATTTGATTTTATGACGGCGCGCACGTTCAAGTGCATAGGCATCCGGATTATTGGATATAACAATACGTATATCGGCATGCAGAGTGCCTTTTTCAATAGAATCTATAATGGACTGAAGATTGGAGCCGCTTCCTGAAACAAGGACTCCGAGATTGACGTTTCTTGACGATGCCATGGTCTTATCCGAACAAAACCGCTTTCTCGTTTTCAGTGCGTTCTTCTATTGAACCCACGAGGTATGCCTTTTCCCCCATGCCCCCCGCTCGCTCCATTACATCGTCCGCCTCATTTTGTGATACTATCAATATCATCCCGAGACCCATATTGAATATACGGTACATTTCAGCTTTATCGATGCCGCCCATTTCTTCAATAATTGAAAAAACAGGAGGAATATCCCATGAACCTGGGGAAAGCACCGCCTTACATCGTTCGGGCATTATTCTTGGTATGTTCTCAATAAATCCGCCTCCGGTAATGTGGGCGATTCCCTTTATGTTAAAAGACTTTGTAAGGTTCAGGATCGTTTTTACATATATTTTCGTAGGTCGAAGTAGCTCAATGCCGAGAGGGTCTTCAATACCGTCAATATGCGAATCCACAGTAAGGCGTAACTTTTCAAAAAATACTTTTCGCGCAAGTGAAAAACCATTGCTGTGGAGTCCGCTTGATGCAAGACCGATAATGCGATCCCCTACTTTAACCTCTGAGCCATCGACGATATGGTCATGTTCCACCACGCCGACGCAGAACCCGGCGAGATCATATTCATTGTCTTTGTAAAAACCCGGCATTTCCGCGGTTTCCCCGCCGATGAGGGCACACCCCGCTTCTGTGCATCCCTGGGCGATTCCTTCAATAATGTGTCTGCATCGCTCGGCATCCATCTTTCCGATTGCGATGTAGTCAAGAAAAAACAGGGGCTCAGCCCCCAGAACAATCACATCGTTCACGTTCATGGCAACCAGGTCGATGCCGACAGTATCATGTATATCCATCAGGTGGGCGATACGTAGTTTCGTGCCGACGCCATCGGTTGCCGATACGAGCACGGGATTTTTATATTTTTCATTATCGATGCGGAAGAGACCGGCGTAGTTGCCGATATTGCCGAGAACCCCCTTGCGAGCGGTCTTTTTGATAAGGGGCTTGATCGATTCGACGAATGCGTTTGCCTCATCGATATCAACGCCTGAAGACTTATACGACATCGGGTCATGTGTCATAATGAGATATAATCCTTACGTGGTGCGCGTGAATATATGCGAGTTTTGTACATCAATCAATGAGAAAATTCAAATTGCGCCTTGTGAATTAACCATATATCTGTTAACTTTCAGCACACGGCATACCTATTACAACACCTTACGTATCGTAATGAAACAATTCGAAGATGTTCTGGAAAAAATAGAAAATCCTCTGCAGTTTCTATCCAAACATTCATTCAAAAATTTATCGGTGGTGAAGAACGTC
>JAPLJO010000077.1 GCA_026388515.1 Deltaproteobacteria bacterium
CACCCTCTTCTCGCCGCATGGACTGCGAATGCAATTCTCGGTACCGCCGCGGTGGTAAGCTTTGCCAGAATCAGAACATAAGAAGATACTGAAAAGGGCACGTTATGCCGTGCCCTTGCAGATTCCACATTAGTCATTCCAAAGCCCGATTCGCGATTTCCCCTATGTCCCCATTTCCCAGGAGGTGAGGTACTTTTCCTGTTCGGGTGTCATGGTATCTATGGCGATGCCCATCGATGCCAGCTTAAGGCGCGCGATTTCCCTGTCAATATCATCGGGGACGCCATAGACGAGCTTCTTCAGTTTCTTTCCATGTTTCACGAGATATTCCGCGGAAAGCGCCTGGTTGGCAAAACTCATGTCCATCACGCTTGAGGGATGACCCTCGGCAGCGGCGAGGTTGATCAGCCTCCCCTCGCCCAGTACGTAGATGCACCGTCCGCCGGGAAACTCGTATTCGTCGATATCGTTCCTGATTCTGCCTTTTAACTTTGCTATTTCCAGCAGTCCCTCAAGGTCAAGCTCCACGTTGAAGTGTCCCGAGTTCGCAACGATGGCGCCGTCCTTCATGGCAAGAAAGTGCTCTTTGCGGATGACGTGGATGTCTCCCGTGAGCGTGCAGAAGAAATCCCCCACGCGGGCGGCTTCGGCGATGGGCATCACTCTGAAACCATCCATGACGGCTTCGAGCGCCCTCAGGGGATCTATTTCGGTGATGACGACGCCGGCGCCCATACCGTGTGCCCTCATGGCGACACCCCTCGCGCACCACCCGTAGCCGCACACGACAAAGACCGAACCGGCAAGGAGCCTGTTGGTCGCCCTGATGATGCCGTCGATGGTGCTCTGTCCGGTGCCGTAGCGGTTGTCAAAGAGGTGTTTTGTCTTTGCATCGTTCACGGCGATGAGAGGGAAACGGAGAACGCCCTTTTCCGACATGGCCCTCAGGCGGATGACACCCGTCGTTGTTTCTTCCGTCCCGCCGATGATGTGTGATGCAAGGTCCTGCCTGTTTCCGAGAATCGTCGAGACAAGGTCGGCGCCGTCATCCATGGTGAGATGCGGCTTCATATCGAGGACCGCGTTGATATGGGCGTAATAGGTATCCCTGTCCTCGCCTTTAATCGCGAAGACGGGAATTTCGTGATACTTTACAAGGTACGCAGACACATAATCCTGGGTGCTGAGCGGGTTGGAGGCACACAGCGACAATTCCGCACCGCCCGCCTTGAGCGTTTCCATAAGGCTCGCCGTTTCCGTCGTCACATGGAGGCAGGCAGCCAGTCTCACGCCTTTGAGAGGTTTTTCCTTCTCAAACCGCTTCTTGATGTTGTTAAGGACGGGCATGCTCCTGTTCGCCCAGACAACACTCTTCTTCCCCTCTTCAGCAAGTGTGATATCCTTTATATCGTACTTCATGCGATGCCCGCTTCCTTTCTCAGTTGGTCCACCATATCCGTCTTTTCCCAGAGATAATCGTCAAAGAACAGTGTCTTGGAAAGACGGCGGTAAATGTCTCCGTTCAGAAGGTCGAACCGTTCGATCATTCCCTTCGGACTGAGATCATGCAGTTCATCGACAATTGCCGCCAGTTTTTCGTCGGGAATCACGCCGGTGCCGAAGGTATTCACATAGACTGACATCGGATGGGCAATGCCGATTGCGTAGGCGACCTGCACCGAACACTTCTTCGCGAGGCCCGCTGCAACCACATTTTTCGCCACATGGCGCGTGCCGAACACCGCGGAGCAATCGACTTTTTCCGGTGATTTATTGATTATGGAGCCTCCGCCGAGCTGGGCTCCCGGATATGCGCCGTAGAGCTGACATACGAGCTTGCGGCCCGTGACGCCCGAATCGGCGGCACTGCACGAGTGCACCGCCTGCCACTCGCCCGTGGGGTTGAACAGGAACTCCGTTTTCTTGTCCACCCAGTCTTTCAGCGTGTCAAAGGCGATCTTTTTCGCGACCTTCTCGATTTCGTTACCTGCGGTGACATAACGGTAATCAATGGCGTTCGACATGAGTATTTTCGCCACGCGTTTCGGCCTCATCTCACTGTCATATTCCACGGTAACCTGTCCTTTTCCGTCAGGCGCGAAGACGGGATTCCCGCACTTCTCGAAGGCCTTCATCAGTTTATTCACCAGCACAAAGGTGAGCGGCATCAACTCCGGCGTCTCATCACAGGCAAATCCATACATGATGCCCTGGTCACCGGCGCCTATTTCCCTGAATTTTCCCAACTCAGCCCTTGTACCTATATTGATGTCGGGCGACTGGGGAATAATGGCAAGCAACACGCCCATTGAGTGCCCATTGAGACCTACCGCGGCGTCGGTGTACCCGAGCGACAATACGGTCTGCCTGATGATTCTCTCCATATCGACGTACACTCTCGTGGACACTTCTCCACCGACGAGGCAGAATCCCTTTCCGAGAAACGTCTCGAGCCCGCAGTGGGGCATGGTCGAAATATCCATTCCATTTCGTTTTTCTTCGTCAAGAATCTCCGCGATGATATGGGCCGCAATGGTATCAGCCACCACATCGGGATGTCCTACTTTTACCGCCTCAGCTGTAATCAACATATTCATCTCACCTCTACGTAGTATTCACACTGACGGGAGGGGGTTCCTGCCCGCTCATTGCCTTGAGTTTGACCGCTTCGTGCGGCGTTATGATGCCCCCGGAAATAATGAGGCGGAACGCGTCCTCCACTGACATCTTGAGAACGGTCACAGCCTCTTCGGGTACCATCAGAAAAAATCCCGACGTGGGATTCGGGGTCGTCGGTAAAAATACATTGACGCACCGTTGCGCGGTTTTCTCCTGTACTTCACCGTGGGCTTCACCGGTCATGAACGCCAGCGCATAGATGCCCTTCCGGGGGTACTCGATAATCACCACATTCTTGAAACTTTCGCTCTGCGCGCTCACCACGGCATCCACCATCTTTTTCATCGATGCGTAGACGCTGCTTACCATGGGAATCCTGTCGATGACCTCCTCGATTGACGCTACCAGCCAGTTTCCCATGAAGCTTCTGATGACAAGCCCCACGAAGAATATGAAAAGGAGCGCAAGAATGAAATCAAGCCCGGGTACATGAAAACCGAGGAGATTGTCCGGCTGCAGCGGCGTGGGAAGAATCCTGACAAGATAGCCAATGATCCCGACGATGAAAAAAACAATGTAGACCGTCGCCGCGATGGGAATGATCGCGATGAAACCGGTGATAAAAATCTTTTTTATTCTTTTTTTCATGACTCCAGGGCACCGACCCCGCACGTAGGCGTGGTGTGTTACCAAAAAGACATCCGTTTATCAACAGCTATTTATGAAAAGATTAACGGCGTGGGAAAATAGCAGGGGGCCGACCACTATGCCGGCCCCTGGATACACGGTGAAAAGATGACGAATCATCAGATGCAGACGCGGGTGCGACCCTGCATCAGTTAATCTTCTTTATCGAATTTTTCTCTCCCAGGAGCACGCACTTCGCCTTCCAGTGATGCGCCGCCTCGTCATCGACGGAAACATAACTGGCGATGATAATCAGGTCTCCCTTCGAGCCTTTCCGGGCAGCTGCACCGTTGAGACAGATGACGCCAGATTTCCGCGCACCCTCGATGACATACGTGGAAAAACGCTCACCATTGGAGACGTTGTAGATATCAACCTTTTCATAGGGAATGATATCAGCGGCATCCATAAGATCCCGGTCAATGGTAATGCTCCCCTCATAATGGAGTGCCGCTTCCGTGATTACCGCCCTGTGAAGTTTTGATTTTAGCATCGTTCGCTGCATCGTCCCACCACCTTTTGAATTCACCAGTCAATCGGTTCGCCGAACACATGGTTGTCAATCAAACGCGTGGCGCCGACACGCACCGCAAGTGCCAGCACCGCTTCGCCCTCTATTTCTCCGATGTCTTTCATCGTCGTGGTATCGCAAATACTGACGTAATCAATCGCGGTATGGGAATGAGTCCGGATGAAGGTCTCTACACGTTCAATAATGACAGCCGTGTGCTGTTCGCCCTTGTCATAAAGTCCTGCGGCAAGTTTCAATGACTTGCAGAGACTCAGTGCCGATTCCCGTTCGTAATCCTTCAGATACGTATTGCGGGAGCTCATGGCAAGACCGTCGGCCTCTCTCACCGTCGGGATTCCGACAATCTCGAGATCCATGTTCAGGTCTTTCACCATGCGTCTGATAACCGTGAGCTGCTGAAAATCCTTCTTGCCGAAAATGGCTGCATGGGGTTTCACGATATTGAAGAGTTTCGCGCAGACCGTGGCAACACCCCTGAAATGACCCGGCCTCGAGAGACCGCAGAGGTTATTTGAAACTTCTTCAACCGTGATGTAGGTCTGATAGTGTTCAGGATACATCTGGGCGCTTGATGGATAAAAAATTATATCGCAGCCGACCCCTGCGGCACATTTTTCGTCACGATCGAAATCACGGGGGTATTTGTCGAGGTCTTCCTGGGGACCGAACTGTGTCGGATTGACATAAATGCTGAGCACGGAGCAATCCCCCCGCTTCTTTCCCTCTTCCAGGAGACGCAGGTGGCCGGGGTGGAGATACCCCATGGTGGGCACAAACGCGATCCGCCTCCCCTTTCGTCTGAGGGATTCGGAATACTCCTGCATCTCTCCTGCGGTTTCAACAATCTTCATAACGTACCAAAAAAATAGCCTCACCGCATGAGACGGGAGGCTATCGTATGGCCGTTCCTCAACTATTGCCCGTCTCAGTCCTTCTTCGGGATCCAAGCGGTCCAACGGCGAACTACCAGAATATCATTTATTTTGTCAAGTAATTTTTTGACTATTATTTGACTATCGCCCACGCGTGAGGGCGCGGGCAATCATGGCAAATTCCTGTACGCTGAGCGTTTCCCCCCGACGTGACGGATCGATGCCGCAGTCGTTGAGAAGCTCCCGCATATCGTCATCCGCCTCAAGTGATTTCAGGTTGTTGAGAAGCGTCTTTCGCCTTTTGGCAAAAGATGTTTTCACCACCTTGAGAAAAAGGTCATGATTTTCGACAGGGGCTGCAGGCTCGTCCCTCACCACCAGCCGGAGCACTACCGAGTCCACCTCCGGTTTCGGATAAAAACAGCGTGCGGGAACGGACATAAGTTTCGATGTGTCCGTGTACATTGACGCCATCACGGAAAGTATGCCGTAATCCCTGCCGCCGGGGGGCGCTATTATTCTCTCCGCAACCTCTTTTTGAAACATCAGTACCATCTCCGAAATGAGCGCCCGTGCATCGATGAGCCGGAAGAGAATCTGTGTTGAGATGTTGTAGGGTATGTTGCCGATTACCTTGAGCGGGCTCTCCTCATCATATTTCCCTTTCACCGATGAAAGATCATACGCAAGAATATCAGCCTCGACAACCTCGATGTTATCGATCCCCGCCAACTCTTCCGTGAGAATCCTGATCATGCGGGGATCCACCTCCAGCGCAACGACACGCCGCGCTGTGGCGGCAATCATTGCCGTCATTATGCCGCAGCCCGCGCCGATTTCAAGGACGGTGTCGCGCTCGCCGATGCCCGCCCTGTTCACGATCTTCGCTACCACATTGAAATCTTCGAGAAATGATTGTCCCAGGCGCTTCCGGGGCAGGATACCGTATTTTTTCAGGATTTTCCTCGGGCTTATCATCCCTGTCACACCCGCAAGGAGGAATCAATGGGCCATCGCGAGACGGCATTGAGGTCATAGGAATCGCGAATACCGCGGGCAAGGCGTGCGTGCCCTGCAGTGGCGATCATGGCTGCGTTATCGGTACATAACAAAGGAGGAGGAATAAATACCTCGACACCTGACGTCTTCCCCTCATCGTAGAGCCGTTCACGGAGGCGGCTGTTCGCCGCCACGCCGCCCACGACCGCCACCCGTGCAGTGGAATATTCACGCGCGGCGCGAAAAGTCTTTTCAACGAGGACGTCAACCACCGCTTCCTGGTAGCTGGCGACAATATCCGGAATCTCGCCGGGAGAAACAGGAATCTCCCGTTTCCGGAGATAGTAGAGAAGCGCCGTCTTCAGGCCGCTGAAACTGAAGTCATAGCTTCCACGCATCGCCTTCGGAAAAGAAACAGCGTCACGGTTGCCGCCCTTCGAAAGCCTGTCGATGACCACGCCACCCGGGTATCCAAGGTTGAGCATGGCGGCCGCCTTGTCGAGAGCCTCGCCCGCCGCGTCATCCCGGGTCTGGCCTATCGTGGTGAAGCGGTCGAAATCCTCAACGAGATAGATGTTGGTGTGTCCCCCGGAAACGACGAGCGCCACGAAGGGACACGATGGGGTTTTTTCCATGAGATAGACCGCCGCGATATGACCCCCGATGTGATTGACGCCGACAAAGGGAATCTCACGGGCGAAGGCAATCGCTTTCGCCATGGAAAGCCCCACGAGAAGCGACCCCACGAGTCCCGGACCGCAGGTCACTGCAATGCCGTCTATCCGGTCAAGCGATACGGCGGCGTTCTCAAGGGCCTGGTGCACCACGGGTCCTATCGCCTCCACATGTTTGCGCGAGGCAATCTCGGGCACGATTCCCCCGTAGCGCCGGTGCACGTCGATCTGCGACGCCACCACGCTGGAGAGCACCGTGCGTCCGTCAACTACCACGGCAGCCGCCGTCTCATCACAGGATGTCTCAATTCCCAGAATATGCATGACCATCTCCCCGCACGACTCAGGCGCGCCCAGTACTATCTTGCGCCTTTCAAAAGGTGACGAAAAGGTATATAAAAAAGCCCTCTGTTTGTAAATACATTTAGAGGATACCGATGGAGATTCAAACTGATTTTCTCGTACTTGGAAGCGGTATCGCGGGGCTCTGTTTCGCCATCAAGGCATCCGCCACTGGCACCGTTGCCGTGGTGACGAAAAAAGAAAAGATAGAATCGAACACGAACTACTCCCAGGGGGGCATTGCGGCGGTGACCGGCGAACATGACAGTTTCGCCTCCCACATCCGGGATACCCTGGAATGCGGCGACGGCCTGTGCAGTAAAGATATCGTGAGAATGGTGGTCACCGAAGGCCCCGAACGCACCAGGGAATTAATCACCTGGGGCGTTGAATTCACCCGTGGAGAAATATACGCCTCCGAATTCGACCTCGGGAAAGAAGGCGGCCACAGTCATCGGAGAGTGCTCCATGCCGACGACCAGACGGGGCGCGAAATCGAGAGAGCGCTCATCGAAAAAGCGGGAGATCAGAAGAATATCACCATATACGAGAATCACTTCGCCGTGAACCTTATCTGCGAATCGCACCTGCGGGAACTGCCGGAGGGCGCAGAGGACACCTGCCTCGGCGCCTATGTATTCGATACCATGAATAACTATGTGCACACCTTCAGGGCACGGTTCGTCATGCTTGCGACGGGTGGTTCGGGAAAAGTCTATCTCATCACCACGAACCCCGACATTGCCACCGGTGACGGCATCGCCATGGCCTACCGGGCCGGTACGGAAATCAGCAACATGGAATTCATCCAGTTCCACCCCACCTGTCTCTACCACCCCGAGGCAAAATCTTTTCTCATCAGTGAAGCCCTTCGCGGCGAAGGCGGTATCCTGCGTCTTAAAAACGGCACCCCCTTCATGGAGCGCTATCATCCCATGAAGGACCTCGCACCCCGCGACATCGTCGCTCGGGCGATAGACGCCGAACTGAAAAAGACGGGGGACGACCACGTCCTTCTCGATATGAGTCACCGGAGCAGGCAGTTTCTGAAAAAACGATTCCCCGCCATATACGGCACCTGCTTACAGTTCGGCATTGACATGGCAGTCGACGCGATTCCCGTGGCGCCGGCGGCGCACTACCAGTGCGGGGGCGTGGCCATCAATGCCTTCGGGGAAACGAATATACGGCGCCTCTTCGCCTGCGGAGAAGTGGCGTGTTCGGGCCTTCACGGGGCCAACCGGCTCGCGAGCAACTCCCTTCTTGAAGCGGTGGTCATCGCACACCGGGCGTATTCGAGAGTGTGTTCAATGGCGGATGCCGGCGGGCATGATCATCTCTCAATACCGCCCTGGAATCCGGGTGGCGCCACCCCGAGTGATGAATCGGTTCTCGTCTCCCATAATTGGGAAGAGATCCGTCTGTGCATGTCGAACTACGTCGGTATCGTCCGTTCCGACAAAAGGCTTGAACGTGCGTGGCGGCGCATCGACCTCATCTGCCAGGAAATCAACGAATACTACTGGAACTTCACGATTACCGCGGATCTTCTTGAGCTCCGCAATCTCGCCGCCGTGGCGAAGATCATCATCGAATGCGCCCGCATGAGAAAAGAAAGCCGCGGACTTCATTACAACATAGACTACCCGGAACGTGACGACATCAACTGGAGGAAAGACACCGCCGTGATGAAGGGGCGGTGACGGTGAGTCAGGGCGATTCCTTCTTTTTTGCCGTATTCAGATCCAGCCCGATCAACTTGATAACCGAAGGAAGGATGAGCAGCGCCCCGATATTGTTCGCGACGAGCACGATTCCCATGAGAAAACCGAAAAGGATAATCGGTTTGTACGCAGAAATGAAACATACCGAAAATCCTGCCATCAGGGCGAGTGCCGTATAAATATTCGCCTTCCCCGATTCCCGGAGTGTTTCACGTATACTGTCATCGACTGATAGTCCCGACTGCACGAGGTGGCGCCAGGTATTGATGAAATGGATGGTGACGTCGTCACCAATGCCGATGGTGATAGCGGCAATCACCGAGGTGGCCACGTCCAGCGGAATGCCGAACCAGCCCATAATACCGAAATTGAGCGTGACCGCGAGGAGAAGAGGAATCAGCGCCAGAAGACCGGCCCCGATATGTCTCACCAGAATAAGCACCACGGCACCGATCACCACCATGGACTGAAAAAGACTTAGCAACTGACCCCCCGTGATGTACCCGGCGCTCTTGATGACCAGCATGGGATGCCCGGTAATGGTATATGAATAATGGGGGGGGAGCGTCTCTTTGAGATGATTCGATATCTTGTAGAAGATTCTTTCAAGCCGCTCGGTGCCGACAAAATAATCTTCCCGCTGACACAATCTGGTGAGGATGTTGCACGTCTGGTATTTCTGGTCCACGTAGGCCTCGAAATCATCAATCCTTCCGTCGGAATTCTTATCCTCATCCGAATAGATTTCCAGGTAATCCCTGATATCGTCATCGCTCGACGGTATGGAAAAGTATTCGAGGCTGTCGTTGTTCATCGCCATGTGCATGATGCGGATATAATCGGAGAAGGCGTCGGTCCTGCCCACGTTGAGATCTTTGTTCTCGTCGGATTCCAGCCATTTTCTCGCGTCGTCGAGGATATTCAGGTAGCGTGAAGTTTTGATCCCGTCAGGCTCCCCCGAATCAATGAGGACGTTGAATCCCCAGCGGCCGCCGAACTTCTCACCAATGATCTTTTCGCTGGTCCTGACGTAATTGCCTTCCTTGAAATACTGGAGCGGCTCCGTCTCCACCCTGACCATGAAAACCCCGGCGACGGACAGTACGATTGCAACGACGACGGCAGCCAGCACCTTCCCGGGATGCTGAAGAGACGCCCAGGTGAGCCATCCTATCAGTATGTCGACGGGATCACGGCGCGCGCCTGCCTTTTTCTTTTTTTTCGGTGACAGGTGATTCGCGTGCGAAAGAAGCGACAGGCTCGCCGGAATCAATGTCATGGCGATAAATACCGCGAAGGCGACCCCAAGGCCCGAGAAGAGCGACCATACACGGAGCGCGGTGAGCTGGTGATTCAGAATGGTCCAGAAGGAAATGATGGTGGTAAAGCCCGCCAGCCCCACCGTCAGGTTGATGTGGGACATCGACGCGAGAAGGCCCTGCGTTTTATCCTTTGTTTTTATCATATCCAGATCGTCGTAATACTGGTTCAGCACATGGATGGAATAGGCGCTCCCCACGCAGATAAGGAGCGGCGGCAGGGAGGTGCAAAGCGCAGTAATTTTAACCCCCAGATACCCCATGAGGCCGAAATCCCATATGGTCGCCATGCTGAGCGTGAGCGTCGGAAGTATCACACCGCGCAGCGACCTGAAATTCAGAAAAAAGACGAGCACTACTATCAGGAAGGAGAGCGGGATGAGCCTCTCAAAGTCCTTCTGGGTGGTGTCAATCATCCACACATAGACGAGCGGCTGCCCCTGGCTGGTTATATTAAGCGACACATAGCCGTCCACGATTTTAAGGATTTCCCGTGCGAGGGCGTCCTGCTGCACGGCGGTGCTGTCTTTGCTGAATCGTATG
The DNA here is from genome assembly GCA_026388515.1 of Deltaproteobacteria bacterium. Classification (GTDB taxonomy): domain Bacteria; phylum Desulfobacterota; class Syntrophia; order Syntrophales; family UBA2210; genus JAPLJO01. The sequence goes on from JAPLJO010000077.1 coordinate 10,312, forward strand.
ATAAACGCCAGATCAGTGATTTCACCGGTTGCGGGATCTCTGCTGTAAATACCTCGCTCGAAAACGGGGTTCCTTGTCAGGCGCTTCTTGAATATCTCAAAGTCTTCCCGTGATGCGGGCAGAATCCTCTTCCCCGCGGCATCTTTATCAATCAGATTCACCGTTATCAGCGTATCGTTTTTACCTATGATATCCTTTGAGGTGAAAGGAGAGATTATTTTGTCGACTATTTGGAGTTTTTTCAGGTCCCTGACGCGCACCGTGCGGTCATACAGACGACTCAGCCGCCGCGGGTTTATGATTTCATTCTCACCGGCGGCGTCATTCAGTGTTCTTTTCAGAAATCTCGAAAAACCGGGATCTGCAGCGAAACCGCGTATCACGTCGTCATAACGGACGCCGCTTTGGGAACGGTATTCCTTAAGTCTCGCGAGCCTGTCCTCCTCGCGTCCATCATCATAGTGCCGGAACTCTTCCAGGTCTGTCAGTAAATTGTCTATCTCACGGAAGGTGTTTTCACTGAAGAGGTTATCGGGGGCGACATCCAGGATGACGAAATTATCCACGTCTCCATATATTTCGGTGACCTTTTTGTACTTCTGATACTCAACATCCTTGACTGGCACGAAGGACTCCAGCGAGGCGTCAAACTGCATCCTGGGCAGACCGAATCCCATCACCACCGTGACCGCCACAAGAGCAATCAGCGTGATGACCGGTCTTTTGATAATGAACTTTGTGTAGTTATGCACTATCTGCATTCGGACTTCGCCGGCGGCGGCACGACATCAGCCGCATCGGGCATTGCGCCATGGAGATGATAAGTCGGGGTAACACAAGGTGAGATATAACGATTGCACTTCTCAACAGCAGCAGGTGCATGCATTACAGGGTTTTCCCAGCCCGGAGGCATATGAAGTTTGCGGGATTATATTTTCTGACCTCCTCTATAGCAAGCGAATAATTGAAAAATGAAGAAGAATGGAGCGAAGCGCGGAAGATCAATATTGTTTTGCGACGATATCGTATTTAAATGTTGACAGAACCCGCATTCCCACCATATGAAGAATCATCTTTTCCGCATGCAATAACACCGCGTGGGGACATTCCTGTGGAACACTACATAAAAAAAACACCGCTCAACCAGTGGCACCGGGATCATAAAGCCAACATGGCGGTATTCGGCGGCTATGGAATGCCGCTCTGGTATCCTTCAGGCGTAAAGAGTGAGCACTGCGCGGCGATTACCCATGCGGGACTCTTCGATACAAGTCACATGGCCGTCATCCTAGTCTCCGGCACCGGCGCCTGTGCTCTCCTCCAGCGATGCTTCACCAGGGACCTGAACGCCTGTGTGGGAAAAGACGCCTCACCGCTTTTTGCAGGCCGCTGTGTCTACGGCATCTTTCTCGATGCGGAAGGAAACACCATTGACGATGCCATTGTGTACCGCCTTTCCGACGACCGGTTCATGATCGTGGTGAACGCGGGTATGGGAGCCACCATTGCTGCGCATCTTCGAACATACACCGGAGATATGAAAACAGACATCACCGACATGACTGACCGCGTGGGGAAATGTGACCTTCAGGGACCTCTCGCGGCGAAGATACTCTCGAAGGTGCTTGCCGCGCCTGATGCAATTTTCAATCAAATGCCCTACTTCAGCTTCAAGGGATATTTCGATGCCGCATCAGCCCTCGCGGAGACAGTAAAGCTTGCCGACGGTACGCCGCTCATGCTGTCCAGAACGGGATATACCGGGGAGTTCGGTTTCGAACTATTCACCGGACCCGATGCAATCGTTCATGTATGGGAAATGCTTTTTGAAGCGGGCAGAGATATGGGACTTATCCCCTGCGGACTTGCCGCGCGGGATTCCCTGAGGGCGGGTGCGGTGCTTCCGCTCTCCCACCAGGATATCGGGCACTGGCCCTTCATTCACAACCCCTGGACATTCGCCCTGCCCTGGAACAGAGAAAAGACGGGATTCACCAAGACATTTGCGGGAGCCGAGGCTCTTTTGAAACTGAAGGACGCCGAAATCACCTATCCCTTCGTCGGCAGCGACCTGAGAAAAGTGTCAACCCACGACAAGGCCGCGGAAGTATTATACGGGAATCAGGTAATCGGCATTGTTCTCACCTGCGCAACGGACATGGCCACAGGTATGGCGGACGGCAGGATTTACAGCATTGCAAGCCCTGATGCACCATCGGGCTTCATCCCCGGGGGACTCTGCTGCGGATTCATAAAAGTAACGCGCAAGCTCACGCCGGGTGATACTGTGGTACTCAAGGATGCCCGGCGTTCTATAAAGGTTACCATCACCGGCGATATCCGGCCCCACCGGACCGCGAGGAATCCCCTGCGACAAATGATTGACTAAGGAGAAAGGCCAATGAAAGAAGTCAGCGAATTGAGAATCGCCGATGATCTACGCTATACTCAGGACCACGAGTGGGCGCGGCAGGAAGATGGAACATACGCCGTCGGCATCAGTGATTACGCCCAGGATCAGCTGGGCGATATCGTGTTCGTCGAGCTTCCCGCCGTAGGAGCAACTTTTTCAAAAGGACAGGAATTCGGCACGATAGAATCGGTCAAGGTCGTCTCAGAACTCTACATGCCGGTCGGCGGCAAGGTAGTAGAAGTCAATACAGGGCTGCAGTCCGCACCCGAACTCGTCAATTCCGACCCTTACGGCCGGGGATGGATGATCAGGGTAAAACCAGCCGACACATCGGACTTTGAGACGCTTATGACGAAAGATGCATATGTGGCGATGCTTAAAGGATAAAAGGTGGAATTATTCACCAATGCACATAAATACGCCTTTCCGGAAGGCAGAAAAGGAACGATTGCAGTATCCCTGTCACGCATTCGGGATGGTGTATTCAAACTGGTCGTCAGAGACAATGGTGTTGGTATTCCCGGGACCGTCGATATTGAGCATTCCCCAGGCTTCGGATTATCGCTGGTCAAAGACCTGTTCATGCAAATCGACGGCACCTTTCTTCAATACCTGCGAGACGCAGGGACGGAGTTTCGCATCGAGTTCTTGTGTGAAAATGAATAAGATCATTGCCCCATCTGCGGCATGTAAAAATCATAAACCGTCAGCACGTCACAATGATTCTTTACTTTACGACGTTATCAAAAATCAGTTTTATATCATAAGGGGTTTTTCATGCGTGATGTAGCGATTGTCGGTGTGGGAATGACAAAATTCGGGAAACACCCGGAGATGGGAATCAAGGATCTCGTCCGCGAGTCGGTGAGCAAGGCGCTTGCGGATGCGGGAGCGGACAAAGAGGATCTCGAAGCCGCCTATGTGGGAAGCGCGGCGCCGGGCATCATGACCGGCCAGGAACAGATTAAGGCACAGGTAACTCTCTCCGCCATGGGCATCCAGGAGATTCCCATGTATAACGTGGAAAACGCCTGCGCGAGTTCCTCATCAGCGCTCAACCTGGGCTGGCTTGCCGTCGCATCGGGCGTCCATGACTGCGTGCTCGTGGTGGGATTCGAAAAGCTCTATGACAAGGACAAACTGAAGTCCTTTATGGCTCTCGGCACCGCCGTCGATATTGAGAATGTCACCAAATTTCTCGATGAGTTTCAGTCGAAATTCAATCTGAGAGAAGGTATCCTCGGCGAGGGAAGCGGAAAAAGCCGGAGTATTTTCATGGATATGTATGCGTATTACACGCGAACGTACATGGAAAAAACCGGCCTTACCCAGAAACACTTCGCAAAAATCGCCGTGAAGAGCCATAAGAACGGCGCACTCAATCCCCACGCCCAGTACCAGAAAGAAGTGACCATCGAGGAGGTGCTCGCCTCCGGTGAGGTGGCGTGGCCGCTCACAAAAATGATGTGTTCTCCCATCGGCGATGGAGGCGCGGCGGCTATTTTATGCTCCCGGAAAAGGGCCGCCCGTTTCACCACGAGGCCGGTCTGGATCGCCGGTTCGGTCATAGGAAGCGGCAAGGTAAGCTTCGATATGACCGACACACTCACCAAACGGCTGGCGCCGAAAGCTTTCGAAAAAGCCGGCATCGGTCCTTCCGATATCGATGTGATCGAGGTTCACGATGCCACGTCTCCGTCGGAAATCATCACCCTCATGGAGCTTGGTATATGCCCGTTGGAGGAAGCACGCCGCTGGATAGACGAAGGGCGCCTTGAAGTGTCGGGCAGAAATCCCACCAACACCTCCGGCGGCCTGGCATCAAAAGGACACCCCATCGGCGCCACGGGGATGGGAATGGTACACGAAATCGTTCACCAGCTTCGCGGCACGGCGGGGAAGCGGCAGGTGAAAAACGCGAAAACCGGCATGACACATAACGGTGGGGGCATCCTTGGTGTCGATGCCGCAGCAATGGCACTGCATATATTTAAACGGTGAGGTGAACCCATCATAAGGAAGGAGCAGCGATGAGCATTATCGATCATTTTACCCATGTCCATTACCCCCCGACGAAATGGCCGCGCTTTGAATTCGAGGAAGATAAATGCACCCACTGCAAGTCCTGTTATCTCGCCTGTCCCACCTCCTGCATACAGTGGGATGAGAAAAAGAAGATTCCCTACGCCACGGGACTGGTCGAAATGGAAATCGCCTGCCTCGGCTGCAACAATTGCGAGGCCGTCTGCCCCGTGGGATGCATCCGACTCAGGGGAGAATACCGGGTGCTCAAGGGAAGATACAAAACGCTGGAAGAAAGATCCGGTGACATGTATCCGCCTTGCCCTTTCGGCAAAAAGGATCTTTCGAGAAGCTTCGAAGAAACCGAGAAGGAACTCACTGAGACGGAACGGATTATCCTCCGGCGCAGGAGCATACGTCTCTTCAGGGATACACCCGTGCCGAAAGAGCTGATCCACCGTATCATCGAGGCTGCCCGTTACGCACCCTCGGCGGGGAACAACATTCCTTGGAAATTCGTGGTGGTCACCGACAAGGAACTCAACAAGAGACTTGAACGGGAGAGTTCAAAAATTCTCTATATGATCAAGTGGCTCTATGCGGGCCGCGGCCTCATGAGAAAAATCGTCATTTCACTTGTAAGTTACCTGCGTGTAAACGACATGGACCAGCGGCCCATCGCGGCGCTCCAGAAGGTCAAGCAGCTCAATGGTTCCATCATCTGGAATGCGCCGGTCGTGATTTACATACTTGCGGATCACCGTGCCATCGGCGATCCCAACCTTGATACGGGCCTCGCAGCGGAGAATCTGATACTCGCCGCGCATTCACTCGGCCTCGGAACCTGCCTCATCGGGCTTATCCCCAACGCGCTCAAGTACCTGCCCCATCTGCGGAAAAAACTGGGCATTATCTATCCCTACAAGTGCATCACCTCGGTCTGCGTCGGGTATCCGAGGGGAAAACTCGATAATCCCGTGTGGAGAGGGAAGGTGCCTGTGGACTGGATCGAATAGACTGTCAACCATGAATACAGGAATGCATCTTTACCGTCATTCCCGTACCGGCGGGAATCGGGTTATAATCACAGCCAACCACAACCTTTGAGGGGGCGGCAATGAGTAAAACGGAACGTAAATACTGGAACATGAAAGTCGAACCGAAGCTGAACACGCCTGAAATTAAAGAATTTCAACTCAAAAGGCTTAAAAAATCGCTCGCCTGGCAGTACAAGTACACACCGTTCAACAAAAACCGGTTCGACAAGGCAGGAGTGAAGCCGGATGACATACAAAGCTTCGAAGACTACGCGGCGGCTATTCCCATCGTCGGCCAGGAAGACATCAGGGCGGTCATCGCGGAGGTAGGCCTCGACATGGAAAAGCTCATGCGTCACCTCTTCGGCGATAAGCGAATGGATGACCTCTATCTGCTCACCACCACCTCCGGCACCACGGGCGTCCCCACGCCCTACCCCAACTTCAGAGCGGCGCTGGATGACGCCCAGGAAATGACCGGCAGGGCGGCATGGCGGATGGGCATCCGCCCGGGCGACCGGATAGGTTTATGCTTTGGCCTTTCCATGCATGCCGCGGGCACTCCGCAGATCCTCTGGTTCAGCAGATATCCCGGCGTCACCATCATTCCCATCGGCGCTGAGGCCGGCACCGAGAAAATCCTCCAGTTTATGCAGTTATTCAAGGTAAATGTATTCACGGGCACACCCTCTCTTGCGCTTCATCTCATCGAGCGCGCTCCCGAGGTTCTCAATATGCCGGTGAAGAATCTTGGCATCAAGATACTCATGCTTGGCGCGGAACCGGGCGCGGGTATACCCGAGGTGCGGCTGCGGCTTGAATCCGAATACGGTGCAAAGGTGTTCGATTTAGGCGCCGGCTACGGCTGTTCGTGCGATTATCCCATCTATCAGGGAATGCACTGGCTCGCCGATGACCTCGCCTACTATGAACTTGTCGATCCCGAGACGAGAAAGCCGGTGCCCATCGCTGAGGGCGCTACGGGCCTCATGGCGGCGACTTCCCTTCATCCCGAAGCAGCCGTGTGGTTCGACATGCGCTTTACCATGAACGACATTCATCAAGTGTTTACCGATCCATGTCCCTGCGGTTACAGCGGGTTCCGTTATAAAATCGTCGGCCGTGCCGATGACATGCTGAAGGTCAAGGGCGTTCCCGTCTATCCCGCGTCTATTGAAGGCGTGATACATTCATTTTCCGGCAGGCTCACGGGGGCGTTCAGGATAGTCCTCGATGAACCGCCGCCAAGGGTCGTCCCGCCGCTCAAGCTGAAGATTGAATATGCCGAGGGAATCCGCGAGTCGGATCTGCCCGGCCTCGAAAAAGAGTTGGGTGTAAAAATGCACAGCCTTTTGAAAATACGACCGGCAATTACCTGGCTGAAACCGAACACCCTTGAACGGGCAACGAAGAAGACTCAGCTCCTGGAGAAGAGCTACGAGAAAGGGTGATAACTGGAGGTGACCATGGATTATTTCCACGTGCCCTTCGGGCTTTCCGCACCGGCGCCTGATCTCATCGAGACGGTGCCGGCCCTGGGAGCCCTGAAAAAGGCAAATCCCTCATACATCGAGCGAGCCGAAGCGGCCCAGAAGACGGGACGGCTGTTCGCGAGGGACGAAATCCTCCCCCGCATGCTCGACATCGACTCCGCCTGCGCCAGGGACCCGCGTTATTTCGACTGGGACCTGTGGCGAAAGGCAAATCAGAAAAAGCTCACTGTTGCACTCATCCCGGAAAAACTGGGGGGCCTCGGATACACGGCGCTTGGCGCCACCATTCTCTGCGAGGAAATGACCAGCGCCTGCATGGGGATCACGGCAAATATTCTCTTCAACAATTTCGGCCTTCTGGGCTCTCTTGTCGAGTTTGATACCGGCATCGTCATGAAAATAATCCGGGATATGGTTAAGGCTCAGAAAAATGACACGCCTGTATTCTGGGCCTGGGCAATCACGGAACCCGGTGCAGGAACCGACGTCGAAGAAGCAGAAGCCATGGCAACAATGAGGCCCTCGACCTATGCCGAAAAAGTCCCCGGCGGATACCGCATCAACGGAATCAAGTGCTTTATCACGAACGGAAGCCTCGCCCATTTCATCATCGCCACGATACCGATGGACCGAACGCATCCTCTGGAATCGATGGCAACCTTTATGATACCGGCTTCGTCGAAGGGCTTTAGTGTCGGCAAGGTCGAGCGCAAATGCGGCCAGAAAGCATCCCAGACGGCTGAGCTGATTTTCGAGGATGTGTTCATCCCGGAAGAAAACCTCTGGGAGCCGCCGGGACGGGGATTGAGGCACACGCGGGAGATTCTCTCGACGACGCGCGGGTTTGTCGGCGCCGCCGGTCTCGGTATCGCCCGGGGCTCTCTCGAACGATGCGTCCACTACACGAGCATGAAGAAGATAAAAAATCATTTCCTCATTGAAGAAGACTGGGTCCTGTTCGCAATCGCCGATATGCTGAAAGACATCAAGGCGGTGCGCGCGGCGTGTTACAACTTCGCCCTTGCCGTTGACACGTACCACGTAATGAAGCTTTTCGAAAGCAGACCGGTGCGCACCCTTCTTGCCGTTCTTCCTCAAAGTTTTCTCCTCAGCGATTTTGTCGCGCACCTTGCGGCATCGCGCCCGATAATTTCCGCCGCCCGCACGATCAAGCAGGCCATGGTACCTGACGCTCTTGTGGAAAATTTCGTCAAGGAAGGCTCGGCGGTAAAAGTTGCAGGAACCGACCTGGCCATGAATGTTTCATCGCGGGTCTGCGACATCGTGGGGCTTGAAGGAATGTCGTACCGCTACGGCATTGAAAAGTGTTTCCGGGATGCGAAAATTACCCAGATTTACGAGGGAAGCAACCAGGCGAACAGAATCGATTTGTTTCACCACGAAATAGGCTCTCTCATTCATAAGGAGGCAGCGATATGACGGCATATGAAGAACTGTGCGCCATAACCGACGTGTGCGATAAGTTCGCCTCCCGCGAAATCGGGCCCGCCGCGCTGGAAGCCGACCTCGAATCCCGCACGGCATGGGTGCCCGAAGTCTGGACAAGGACGAGAGAAGTCGGCATCCCCGGCCTCCCCGTCCCTGAAGAATACGGCGGCGCCGGTCAGCCTGGGGATGGGTGCGCTACGGTTATCGACGTGATCTCATTTTACTGCCCGGGCATCGCTTCGGTCTTATGTAACCACTTTGCGGCAGTTGCCTGCATGCATCACTCCCGCGCTTCTCAAAAAGCCGCGTACTTTCAGAGACTCGCGAATTCTGAGGCAGGAGAGCCTGTCATCGGAACGGTCGCATTTCCTCCCGATACCTGCGATCTTAGCCTTACCGTTGATGGCGATTCAGTATTCCTCGACGGCACAGTGCCCCTTCTGGGAAGCGCCTTGCACGCACGCTACTGCTGTCTTTTTATCAACGAAGAAGTCAATGGCCGTGCGATAACGGGACTTGTGGTGGACATGAAGGCTCCCGGAGTTGCAGTCGGCGAGAATCCAAAACTGCCCGGCCTGAAGGTCAATCCCTTCGCGCCGGTCAGGTTTGAAAGAGTGAATATCGGACCGGATTCACTGCTTGGAGAAAAGGGTAATGCCGGTGCCATACTCAAAGACGGAAGGCGTGCCTGGTTCGGGTATCTTGCCGCTGCCGCCGTCGGCGCGGCACGCAGCGCCAGTCATAAAGCCCGGGATTACGCCTCGCAGCGCTACCAGTTTGGAAAAATCATCATCCACCACCAGGAAATTCAGCGAATGCTCGGCGCTATGCTGATGAAGATTGACGTGGGAACCTCGGCGTATCTCCGCGCCCTTACGGGTGAAAAGGGAGGTCCCCCCTGGTCCGTGCCCTCCCCTCTCTTCGCTAAAATCTACTGCACCGATATGGCGATGGAAGTTGTCCTGGATGCAATTCAGATTCATGGGGGCTATGGGTACATGCACGAATACGGCGTTGAAAAACTGATGCGGGACTGCAAGGTGCTCCAGCTCATGGGCGGGAGCAATCCCTCGCTCCTTACCGGGCACACCGCCGCGAATGTCACAGACATTCCTTTGAAATAGCACAACATTCAGGCAGCAGCGGAAAATCAGCGAGAGAGCCCTCCCGCTTCAAAACCATCAAGTCAGGAGATGACGACGCATGAACAGGACCACCTCATCGCGGCACCATGACAGGTGGTGCAATGAAGATGCCGCCGCCGAGATTGCCCGCCCTCTCACGACCCGCATTGAGCGCCTGATACGCGATGGCCGTATCGACGACGCGATTCTCCTCACCGGAAAGATGAAAGACTCTCGAATTCTCTTCCATGACTTCCTTGCGGATTCATGCACTGTTCTCTGGAGCTGGGTGGGAAACAATCTCGGCGAAGCGTCGATTGAAGATATGTTCAGGATGATTTTTCTCCATTCCGCGAAGCGCCAGTTCTACGATGCGGCAGTGGCCATGGCGCCTCCCCACCTTACGGTCTATCTCCTTGCAAAGGCCTGGCGGGCTCACAGTTGTTTCGGCGCCGGCGAATACCCGGGCGGATTCAGAATCGAAGAAGACGATGAAAAATTCACCTTTCACCTCACCCCGTGCGGGAGCGGGCTCCGCCTGTGGGCGAAGGGATGGTACACACCGGGACGTGAGGGAAAGACATCAGAATCTGCACATCAGTGGACTTATGGACGGGCCGGCTTCCCCTACTACTGTATTCACTGTCCCTTCATGAACGAGATTCTCCCTTATGAATCGTCATACGGTTCGCTCATGTGGCCCGTTGACCCTCCCTCGGGTCCGGAAGACTCCTGCGCATGGCATATCTACAAGGACCTCGACCGCATCCCGGAGAGATACTATACAAGGCTCGGACTACGACGGAGAAAGGTTCCCCGGAACCGGTACTTCAAAGGTGCACGGAGTTACTTCACGGAGAAAGAGCGTGCCGAAATGTCGCTCCCCATGACGGAGCGCATTGCCTCGCACCTGAAAAACGGTGATACCGCCGGGGCGATTTCGCTCTGCCGTGAAACAAAGGATGAATTCATCGTCCTCCACGATCTTTATATAAATATGCTCGTCGCAACATTGACCTTCATTGCCGGTCGCGCGGGCGAGGAGGCCCTCGGGAACGCCCTTGAAACGCAATTCAATGCCTGCGTGAAGAACCAGATGGTGCAATCGATGTGCGGCATGCCGGCAGAAGAAAAAATCGAGTTCCTCGCAATGAAGATATTCGGTATTGATAACTGTAACGGTTCCGGATACTACCCCGGAAAATTCACGATTACCGAAACGGATCGTGAAATAACTTTTACCCTCGACCCCTGCGGCAGCGGCGGCAGACTCATCAGGGCCGGAAGTTACGAACCCATGGGGCCGGGTACCCGGATGAGAGAGACACTCGAAAACGCCTTTATCAGGTCATCGAGGTTTGTGGTGCTCCCCGAGGCGGTTCTCAAGGCCTCATTTCCCCTCATCGTGAACCACTTCACACAGCGAAAACCCTTCGGCCAGGGCGCCACTGAAAAGCCCCACTCATGGTCTTTTTCCAAATCAGGAGTCCCCTATTTCTGCTGCCAGTGCGGCATGCTTCAGGAAAAATCCGGCGTGCCGGGGCTTACCATCATACCCCCCCATCGAAAAGACGCCCCCTGTATCTGGAAATTCGAGAAGAAATGCCTCGGTAATTAACTGTCGCCCATATTCCCGAAGATTGCGGAAGAATACGCAAGATGCTATATATAATATATTCCATACCGCACCGGACACTGATATCGCACCCTGAATGAAAGAAAGGATTTACACGCATGCGATTCATTCCGCATACGGACGACGACATCACCTCCATGCTTGCGGCAATCGGTCTCGCATCACTCGATGACTTATTTTCGTCCATACCGGCTGAATGCCGGAGCAGGGAGCCGCTGAATATTTCCGAGGCGGTCACGGAATGGGAACTCAACGATTTCATGGAAAAACTGTCAGCCTCCATGGCATCCACGCCGGAGTATAAAATCTTCGTGGGTGCGGGCAGTTATGACCACTTCATACCCGAGACGGTTCCTTTTCTCCTGGGACGATCAGAATTCGTGACATCATACACACCCTACCAGCCCGAGCTGAGCCAGGGGACGCTCCAGGCAATCTATGAATACCAGACGCTTACCGCGCGGCTCCTGGGAATGGAAATCGCAAATGCTTCCATGTATGACGGCGCGTCGGCACTGGCAGAAGCACTCCTCATGGCCATACGCGTGACGGGAAAAAAGCAGGCCGCCATTTCGACGCTCATCCACCCCCATTACCGCAGGGTCGTCCGCACCTACTTCGAGCCTGCGGGATATGAACTCATCGAACTTCCTTACCTTGAGAACGGCACCACGGACATCAGCCCCGTGTCAAAAATCGATGACCTCGCCGCGGTGGCGGTTCAGTCACCCAATTTCTTCGGCTGCATCGAGCAGCTTGCGGGTGCGGCAAAAGCAGCCCACGACCGGCAAGCCCTCCTGGTGGTATCGTTCACGGAGCCGCTCGCGTACGGTCTCTATAAAAGTCCCGGCAGTCAGGGGGCGGATATTGCCTGCGGCGAGGGGCAGAGCCTTGGCATACCTCGCTCCTTCGGCGGTCCCGGTGTCGGCATGTTTGCAAGCAAAATGGACTACGTGCGCCAGATGCCCGGACGGCTCGTGGGAAAAACAATCGATGCAAAGGACAGGAGGGGCTTCGTGCTGACGCTGGCCACACGCGAACAGCATATCAGGCGGGGAAAGGCCACGTCCAATATCTGTACCAATAACAGTCTCTGCGCCGTCGCCGCCTCCATGTACATGGCATCCCTCGGCGCAGGAGGGTTCCGGGACCTCGCCCGGCTGAACTACGACAAGGCGGAGTACCTGAAGAACCTCTTCAAGACCGCACGCTTCAAAGTCCCCTTCTCGAGCCTCACATTCAACGAATTCGTGGTGGAATTCCCCCCGAACTTCGAGGTCATCCACCGGCGTCTCATGGAGCAGAAAATCATCGCAGGGCTCCCCCTTGAAACATACTACCCGGAGCTTGCCAATCATTACCTCATATGCGTGACGGAGACGATTACCAGGGACGACATGGACACACTCGTCCGGGAGGTGAAATCATGATGGAATTTCCCGGCGCCTCCGGTCTTATCATGAACGAACCGCTTCTCTGGGAAAAAGGCAGCGCGGGGCGTTGCGGCTTTTCTCTGCCTCGCCGTGACGTACCTTTCTCGCCCGTTGATGAAGCCCTCACCGGTGCCGGACCCGACTTCCCTGATCTTTCCGAGGGTGACGTCGTCCGCCACTATACGAGATTGTCGCAGTGGAACTTCTGCGTGGACAGCGGACTCTATCCCCTCGGCTCGTGCACCATGAAGTACAGTCCGAAAATCAGTGAAAAACAAGTGGGGCGCCGAGGTTTCGCCTCCTCCCATCCCATGATACCCGCCCTTCTTTCCCAGGGGATTCTGAGAATAATGTACGAGCTCGAGCGCACCCTCTGTGAAATAACCGGCATGGATGCCGCGTCGCTTCAGCCCGCGGCGGGTGCCCAGGGAGAACTGGCGGGCATGCTGATCATTCATGCCTTCCACAGGAGCAACGGGGAGAAACGTACAAAAATTCTTGTTCCCGATACCGCGCACGGCACCAACCCCGCAAGTGCGGCGCTCTGCGGGTACATACCGGTCCCCGTCCCGTCGGGAGTGAATGGCATCCTCTCCCCTGACGCAGTAGCGTCTCTCATGGACGAGGACACGGCGGGAATCATGATTACCAATCCCAATACCCTCGGCCTCTTCGAAAATAATGTCGCCGCCATCGCCGGCATCATCCACGCAAGGGGCGGCCTCGTGTACGGCGACGGCGCCAACATGAACGCCCTCATGGGTATCGTGAAGCCGGGCGAAGTCGGCGTGGATGTGATGCACCTCAACCTCCATAAAACCTTCGCGGCACCCCACGGTGGCGGCGGTCCCGGATCGGGCCCCGTGTGCGTGAAAAAACACCTCGCGGATTTTCTCCCCGTACCCCGCATCGTCATGGAGGGGGGGAAATATCTGCTTTCCGAGAACTTCCCCGGCACAATCGGCAAGGTTCACGCTTTCCACGGCAACGTGGGCGTCATGATCAAGGCGTACTGTTACATCCGTCTCATGGGCCCGGAAGGGCTCAAGCGGGCGAGCGAAATAGCAGTCCTCAATGCAAATTATGTGAAAGAGATGCTGAAAAACGTGTACCACCTGCCCTATGAGCAGATTTGCATGCACGAGTGCGTACTTTCCGATAAGAATCAGAACGAATACAAGATTTCCACACTTGACATCGTCAAAAGGCTCATGGATTATGGGTACCATCCGCCGACGGTATACTTTCCGCTTGTGGTTCCCGGCGCCATCATGATCGAACCCACGGAAACGGAATCGAAGGAGGAGCTTGATCTTTTCATCACCGCCATGAAATCAATTGCTCGTGAAGCGAAAGAGGCTCCCTACATCCTGCGCGAAGCACCTCACCGGACGAAAGTGAAAAGGCTCGATGAAACACGTGCGGCCCGCCGGCCCTGCCTTGCGGGTTGACACGGATCCCGATCCCAGGAGGGATGATTTATGAAGAGAACTGCATTATTCTGTATCAGTCCGCCACGCCGCCGCCTTGCGGTCATTATTCTTGCCGCCGGTCTCGTGGGAATGCTGGCATTAACGGGCTGCGGAAAAAAAGCAGCCGTCGATTCATCGCAATTCTTCACCGGCCGCTCCTTTACGAACGGTTTCGGCATGACCTTCACGCTCATACCGCCGGGAACCTTCATGATGGGAAGCCCGGCGACTGAAAGGGGACGGGACAATAACGAACTGCAGCACCAGGTCACGATCGGCGCTCCCTTTTATCTTCAGACCACGGAAGTAAGCCAGGACCAGTGGAAGATAGTGATGGGGGACACTCCCTCGTATTTCAAGGCGTGCGGTCCGACCTGCCCGGTGGAAAATGTCTCCTGGAAGGATGCCGTGAAGTTCGTTCAGAAGCTGAACTCCCTCGAAGGCACGAACCGGTACCGTCTCCCTACCGAGGCGGAATGGGAGTACGCCTGCAGGGCCGGAACCACCACCGCGTATTACACTGGCGACTGCATCACCACCGACCAGGCAAACTTTAACGGCGAGATGCAGCTTCCCCGCTGCAAGCCCGGTGTGTACCAGGTGCGCACCACGCCGCCGGGCACCTTTGCGCCGAACCCATGGGGTCTGTATGATATGCATGGGAATGTCTGGGAATGGTGCGGGGACAACCCGCCCGCAAGTGCAGCTGCAGGCATGGATACCATCACCGGTCCGGCCTCAAACGAGTACAAGACACGGCGCGGGGGATCCTGGGATGACAGTGCCGCGTATCTGCGTTCGGCGAGCCGTGTGCGTCTCTACCCCGAACACAAGTTCCGGTACAGCGGCTTCCGTGTCGCCGCAGATGTGAAAAGCTGAACGCCCTTCCCCCTGCGTACGCCGCAATGACGAGGAATGCAATGCAACGCGGAAGATGGACTTTTTACAATACCGTCATGGTATGAAGCTCTCGTCACGCACCTGCACGAGTGTGATCGCTTCCACCGGGCAGGCTCCGGTACAAAGTCCGCATCCTATACAGAGATCCCCGTCAACCACTGCAAAACCTTCGTCATCGAGGGCAATCGCATCTACGGGACAGATATCC
>JAPLJO010000154.1 GCA_026388515.1 Deltaproteobacteria bacterium
TTGGCCGGGATGGTCAGATCGACGTGATCCAGCGCCGTGATCGTTTTGCCCTCCGAGTAATAGTTCTTGTTGAGGCCCTGGATTCTGATTTCCATATTTAATGACCTGAAAGGTTGAGGCTCACGAAAGAACCTTATTTACGGACAATTATGAACAACATTTCTAATAGAAACGAGTCGCTGTCTATTAGCAATTTCGTGCTAATAGACGTGCTAATTACTAATTATCACCAATCAGGATGGCTCTCATTCACCCTGTCGACGATATCAACATATTAGGTAATTGTCGATTATTTATTGTAGTCAACGACTGAGGCCGATGCGTGTTTGTAGCAGACTACAACGCGTACTGCTTAACCGCGATGGCAGAAAAAAGATATGTGCTGGTTATCGAAGCCACCTACAAACAAAGCGTTGACAATATATAAAACGATTGATGATTAACGATCGAAATCTTCACTGCAATTTATATATAGGGCTGTCTTTCCCAAAGTTTATAATCAGCGGTGTTTGGCTGTAACCGATCTCTTTGGATATGTTCGTGGTCATCTTCTTTGAATATTCACCAAGCCCTACTACGGTTACCTTCCCATCCTTATTCTTGTCTGCTTCTTTATTATTGTTCAACCCATCCAGCAAGGTATAGGTAAAGAGACCGTTTCCTTTATACCCGTCCATCGCTGCCTGTTTGTCATTGGCCGAGGCATAAATATGAAGCCCCATCTTCTTTGCAAGAACGGACATGCGGGCATCATAAAGGCCGCTCACGATGGTATCAACACCTCCTGCATGGCAGGTGTCGAAGATGAAGAGCTGGCTAAGGGATTTTATCTTCTTAGACATCTCCACGATCTCATTCGAGCTGATCATGTTCGCGTCACTCACCTCTCCATTGAAGTCATGGGTGAGCATGTAATACTGGTTCTGTAACAGCACTCCGTGACCTGCCACGAAAAGGATAAAGCTGTCCTGCGGTTTAATCTTCTGAATCAGTTCATTGATCTTGCCGGTGATGTTTGTCTTGGTTGCTTCCTTATCGGTGAGAAGTGTGTAGTGGATGTTCTGGGGATTATATAATGTGGCGGACTGTATTTTGATTTTGTCCTCCAAGTCTTTTGCATCCTTTACGGCATACTTGAGATTGATGGTGTTGTCCCTGTATTGGTCTATGCCAATCGAGAGGATATAAAGATGGGGGGCTTCGGACTTGACCGCGGAGCTGAAATTAATGGTCTTCATATAGCTCTGGACGGTATTGCCGCTGTTGAATGCGGAAACACTTACCTCGTTCTCACCGGGAATAGCGTCTACCTCTTTGCAGTCTTCAAAGACATCTCCCTTGGATTTACTTGTCAGGGGTGTAGAATCAGCCGTGCCTTTTATGGATACGCTCCGCATGTCTTCGTAGATCGCCTTGCTGTCCAATGCTGCCAGTTGCGTTTTGTCGGAGGTTGATTTTGCCGTGTCTTTATAATAGCCGTCCGACTGGATAAGCTTGCCGTTATGGAATAATCGCACCTCGCCGATGCCGCCACCGGTGCTTTTGACCTGATAACAGACCTTGGCTTTCTGTTGATCGTTACCCGGTGTGTGGGAAGTAAATTCAACAAGAGGAGGCGGGGATTTTCTTGCATCTTTCATGGTTATTGAAATAAGTCCGCTGACATCCTGCCCGCTCAGTTTTGCCGACACAATGTCCGGACGGTAGAAAACATCGTAAAACTGGTCAACGGTGTAGTCCGTTCCCTCAAATTTAACCTTAAGATACTGTGCGCCTTTCTCAGAAGAGTTATAATAGCCTTCCGATGTGATTGCCAGCCATTCCCCGTCCTCAAATCCAATCAAAAGAGCAATTTCTTCGCCGGTTGAAGTATTCCATATTCTGACAGCCGCATCGGTTGCCACTGAAATAATATGCTTGCCATCAGGTGAAAAAGCCGCGTAACCGATGGCGCTGGGTATAAGGTTCGAAGAGGTTCCGGAATAGGCGCTATAAGTTCTGATCTCTGCACCAGAAGAGGAATCCCAAAGTCTAAGAAAACCGTCAGCACCACCTGATAGAATATATTTGCCGTCGGGAGAAAATGTCACGTACCAGACTTCCCCTGTGTGCCCTCTTAACCGCCTTACCTCTGTCCTGGAATTAATATCCCATAGTCTGACAGTACCATCTGAACCTCCAGAAAGCGCTTGTTGCCCATCGGGAGAAAAGGCAACAGAAAGGACACGAACGGGAAACCCATCACTCGCCGTTACCGTTTTCAGTTCCTCTCCTGTGACAGCGTCCCAGAAAACCATTTTTGCAGCTTTCTTAAGTTGCCCGCCCATACCTCGCGGCGTATGTCCGGACAGGATATATCTGCCGTCAGGGGATAGGGCCACAACAAAAGGCAGGCCCAGTTCCAGGGTCATAGGCACATTGACTTTCGTTATATTCCTCCATGACGATGTATCCCAAAGTAAAATAAAAGATTGCCACCCTCCGGTTTTCACCGATTCCCAGCCGACATCCCGTATCACAAGAGATGCCACTTTGCTGCCATCGGCAGAGAACGAAGAGATATCTATGGTGCCCATATCACTTATCGTCCTTAGTTCCTTGCCTGAGGACAAATCCCAGAGTTTCAGCGTTTTGCCTCCGGACAGGGCATATTTGCCATCCTGAGAAAAAGTTGCACGCGTTGAACTGAGTAAGCCACCTGCTTCAGTTGAAAATTTTTTTATTTGCGCCCCTTTCGAAATATCCCATAGTTTAAAACCGCTCTCTTTCCACCCACCGGTTAAAACATATTTACCATCACGGGAAAGGTCCCCCCGGTCAAACATAGGGACAGGCTGTGCCAACTCCATTTCCACCCCGCCGGCGTTCAAACGAATATTCGGCTTTGCCATGCATGAGACAAGAAAGAATAAGAGAAAAAGTACCAAAAGCTTTTGTAGCCATTTCATAATTGCCACCTCAAACGTAAAACCCCGCACTCTTTTGAGATACGGGGTTTCAGTAATCAATCCATATTATCATCTCACAACATCAAATGGTTCATGAGTTTCTATTTCCAACTTTATATGTTGATTATTGATTATGATTATCACTATTTCTATAAGAAATCTACTATGAAAAGATATGTGATGAATTAACGAAGAGGAAGGCAGCTTGATTCTACGAGAACAGAAAATCTGTTGTCACGCATTTACACAATTCATCCGGCATTCAATGAGTTACTACGGAAATCAAGCCTCCCCATTTGTATTTGCTATCAGTTCATTAAGGGAAAGGGGCTGCGGTAATTCGAAACCTCTCCTTCCTATTCATGCTAGCCGGGGAACCGGCTCCGTAACGCAGCGACAACGGCCTGGTCAGCCTTGACGGAAAAAATGTTGACAGGAGAGAAGCCTCGCCGCCAGGCCAGGTAAAGCGTCAGCAGTAGAGCGGCGGCCGTGATGACGACATTCGGCCAGGCGTTCAGTTCCCATTGGCCGGACCAGGAGAGCTGGACGTCCGTCAAAACAGGAAACAGATAGGAGATAGTCCAGATCGTTCCGTCCGGACCGCGGCCGCTCAGAATATCTCCCAGTAGGTGGATGTGAAAACTGAGAAGGACAAGGAAGGTGGTGAGTCCTTTCTTTTTCGAAAAGGCATAGCCCGTGGCGGCAAGGAGAAGGCCGAAAAAGACATTGTGGGCAAGGACATGATGATATTGGCCGTAGAGGTACAGGCCCGCCCCCTGGTCCTGGGAGGCAATGCCGGTAAGGATCCCCAGGCCGTCGGCATCAGGGATGACCCCCGCCAAGGTGACCAGCGCCCTGTCTCTCCGCTCCAGGTGATCCACGTTGGCGATCAACCATCCAGTCAGAAAATGCGTTGCCGGGTTCATATGCAGTTTCTCTATCTACACTGAGTCTGTCATTACACCTTGATTAAGAACAAATGCATCAACATGGCACATGAATGTGGGTATGGGCGTCTTGACGACGTATGTTTCCACCCGTATTCAATCAGCTATTCCTGAAATCCGGTTCATCTATTTGTATTTGAAAAAATGATGTTGGACGTGAGCGGCACGAGTCAGATGTCTCTAATTACCGTTTTAAAAGCCGTTCACGCAGTTGTTCAACAATTGGTTTCGCGATGGAAGCCTCTTTCATCCGGATCGCGCCGATAAGATAGGGGCCGGACTGTTCCACAAACACGCCTCTATACAGAGGATCAACAGCGGTCAGGGATATCCGGTCGGTTGTCCCGGTCACGTTCACCTCCTGCCCTTCTGCCTTCAGATAAGAACGGTAATCATCAAAGGCCTTTCGAGCCGCATCCGGAGAATGCTCAAACACCACAAAAACCTGCACCCGTTCTCCTCCGAGCATGGCGTCGGCTATTATTCCCCGGTTGAAAAA
>JAPLJO010000169.1 GCA_026388515.1 Deltaproteobacteria bacterium
TGCGTGATAATGAACTCCCTATCTTGTATCATGAAATCACCCCTTGAGAATTCAATCCACCTATGAGCTTCGCCGAAGGCAGAAGAAGATCATACAATCTACCCTGGCGGATCAGTTATCCGGCCGACAAGTGCACATCAGTTTTGCAAGAGCTATGGAGTGCAGCTTCTCTTCTGCACTGGCCGTACGCGAATCGATCAGGATCGGAATCTTGGCACCCATTCCCACATGGATAAGCATCTTGTTGCCATAGTATTGGAGGCCCTTGCAGAAGATGTTGCCGGCCTCAAGATTGGGCATGATCAAGATATCGGCATAGCCTGCCACGGGAGATTCGATGCCCTTGAGTCTCGCTGACCCGATATCGATCGCATTATCCAGCGCGAAAGGCCCATCCACCATACAACCCTCGACGGCACCATCCTGACACATCTTCACCAGCGCGACCGCATCAATGGTTGACTGAAAATCGGGGTGCACCTTTTCGGATCCCGAGAGGAGTGCCACCTTCGGGCTTCTGATGCCCAGACGATGGGCAACCACCACGGCATTCCTGATAATCTCAAGCTTTTGCTTTATGCTGGGCAATATGTTCACCCCGCCGTCGCTTACCAGGACAAGTCGAGCATGCGATCTGACGTCTTCATAGACTTCCACATCGCTGAAAAGTCCTTCCTTGAGACCCCCCGGCGAGCCTAACGCTGCCTGGAGAAATTTCGATGTTGCAACGTTGCCTTTCATGAGGATTTCTGCACTGCCCTTCCTGACCACCTGGACAGCCAGGGCAGCAGCCTTTACGGAATCTTTTTCATGGATAATCTCGAAGGTTCCTGTATTGATACCCAGCTTCTTAAGTATGACCTCGATCCATTCCTGGTTCCCTACCAAGATGGACTTTGCGAGTCCCATCCTCGATGCCTCCGCGACTGCATGGAGTGTCTCGTTCTCATCCGCAGCAGCAACAGAGATCGTTACGGACCCGCTCGATACTGCAGAATCCATCAACCCTTTCAGATCCTCGATCATTTTCAGTTCTCCCGAAAAGAATCAATGCCGGCAATGGGCATCGCTGCCTTCAGCAAATCCCGACCGTTTCAAGTAATGTCCCCTCTGCGCCAATGCATCCATTGCCCGCACGGCCCTGCTCAGGGAAGTAAAGGCCGTAACACCTTTCTGATACAGCGTAGAGGCCATTTCATCGGTAAAGGGACCATATGCGACAAATACGACAAAGGGTTTTTTTGTTTTCCTGCGGTATCCGGCCAGGATATCAATCAGTTCCCGCCCTATCTTCGGGGGCGCGAAAAAGGCAATACAAAAGATTATCCCCACCGCGGGGTCTTCCTCAAGGGCATCCAGCGCGCTGGCCATCATCACGTGATCCGCCGAAGCTGTCAGGTCGACGGGATTATTCAGCGAGGCGAAAGGCAGGGTTTTCTGCTTTATCTTTGAAACGGTCTCATCCGACAAACGGGCAACTTCGAGAAAATCCGTTTCAGAAATCAGATCAAGTGTAATGATCCCATATCCGCCGGCAAAGGTCACCACCGCGACGCGGGGATCAAAGGCGGGAGGCTCACACGAAAGGACCTTCGCATAATCGGTCAACTGCTCCTCATTCCTGGCAAGATGGATCCCGGATTGTTTCCCGGCGCCGTAAAAAACATCAAAAGAGGATGCCATTTT
>JAPLJO010000021.1 GCA_026388515.1 Deltaproteobacteria bacterium
ATGCAGGCGGCACTCGTGCGCCGGGAGGGACTGCTGCTCAACCTCACCGTGGATGAGAAAGAATACCCCGGCGTGGAGCCCACGCTGCACGAATTAATTGAGGGGATGCCGGACGGCGCTGCTCCCGCGATGGCCTGGTCTTTCGCCCCGCCCGACGAATTCGAGGCCATGAGCGTGCCGTCCCAGGTGAATTACGTGGGCAAGGGGGCGAATATCTACGCGATGGGGTACCGGTTTCACGGCTCCGTCAATGTCATTACGCGCTACGTGAGAAATACCTGGCTCTGGGACCGCGTCCGCGTTCAGGGGGGCGCCTACGGCGCCTACTGTCTCTTCGACCGCCATACCGGTGTGCTCACCTTTCTTTCCTATCGCGATCCCCACATCATGAAGACCGTCACGGCCTTCGACGATACGGCCCGTTTTTTGAGGGATCTCGATATTGGCGACGGGGAGCTGACGAAGGGAATCATCGGCACCATCGGTGATATGGACGCTGCGCTGTTTCCTGATGCCAGGGGATACGCCTCGATGATACGGCATCTCGTGGGGACCACCGAGGAGGAGCGCCAGCAGGTCCGCGACGAGGTGCTTTCCACGAAAGCCTCCGACTTCAGGGCCTTCGCCGATATCTGTACGGGCGTCGGCGAGCGCGGGCTTGTGAAAATGCTCGGCTCCGAGAGTGCCATCAGGGAAGCCCTGCAGGAAACGTCCCTGCCGTTTAAGGTAATGACCGTGCTGTAATCGCTCCGCCGCCCGCGCCGGTGCCGCGGTGAAAGGGGAAATGGTTCGATGACATATCGCCATCCGCCGGAATGCACACTGCGCCGGTTCACGGTGCTGATTCTTTTCATCGTGCTTACCGGCCTTCATGCAGCGGCCGCTCACTGTGCCTGGCCCGGGTATCTCACCGATAAGGAAAAACAATGGCTGGACGCCCATCCCGTCATTACCATTGCCCCCGATCCCTCGTTTGCCCCCGTTGAATTTTTTGATGAGAATGGAATCTACCGGGGGCTCGCCGCAGACTATGTATCGCTCATCGAAAAAACGCTCGGTTTCAAGTTCGTGGTAGTACAGTGCAAGACCTGGGAGGAAGCGCTCCAGAAGGTGCGGCTGAGGCATGTTGATGCACTTCCCGCGTCCGCCCAGTCGCCGGAGCGGTCGGGGTACCTTCTCTTCACGGAACACCATATCGAAATGCCAAGTGTCATCATCACGCGGAAACAGGCGGAGAATGACCTTGCCCTGGAGGATCTGCAGGGGATGAGGGTTTCCATGGTGCAATCCTACGCATGGCGGGAAGTCATGGCGACCGACTACCCCGACATTGAAATCGACCTTGTGCCCGACGTGACGACGGGCCTTAAAAAGGTTTCCTTCGGGATGTCCGATGCGATGGTGGTGAGCCTGCCGGTTGCCATTTACTACATCGAGAAAGAGGGGATTACCAACCTTCGTGTTGCCGGTGAAACTGGCTATATGACGAGACTCTCGTTTGCCGTGCGCGCCGACTGGCCGGAGCTGCACGATATCATGAATAAAACGCTTGCCGCGCTTCCCGCCCGTGACGTGAAAGTAATTACCCGGAACTGGATGGAGCTGGAACACTCCCACTCGCTGATAAGGAAGGAGGTGGTCACGGGCCTCATTGCGGGGATTATCGTTATAGCAGTGATGGTCCTGGGGGTTGCATTGTGGAATCTTTCACTCCGGAGAAAAGTAGACGGTCGTACCGACGAACTGAAGAAAGAACTTGCCGAGCGCTACCGGGCGGAGGAAGCGTTGCGCCGGAGCGAGCAGAAATTCCGTGACCTTGTTGAGACGCTGCCCGACGTGGTGTACGCAACCGATGACAGGGGGAATATCACGTACGTGAGCCCCGTCGTTGAGACGATCAGCGATTACCGGGTCTCCGACATCCTGGGCAGGAATTTTCTGGAATTTATCCACAAGGAAGATGTCTTCGCCGTCACCCGGCGCTTTTCCGATGTCATGATGGGGAAGACGGTCCCCGCCGAGTATCAAATGGTGATGAAATCGGGAGAGTCTTTCTGGGTCAGGACCTTCGCCACACCCATCTTCGAGGGGGGACGCTTTGCCGGTGTCCGGGGGGTGCTTACCGACATGACGGCACGGCACCATGCCGAAGAGGCAATCCGGCGGAGCGAGGAAAAATACCGTACCATTCTGGAGAATATCCAGGAAGGCTATTTTGAGACGGACTTGAGGGGGAAACTGACCTTTTTCAATTACGCACTGCCCGAACTTTCGGGATATACGGCCGAAGAACTTATGCAAATGGAACTGAGGGAGTATATGACACCCGAATCAACACAGAGGTTGATGGAAAAATTCGGCCATGTCTATGAAACCGGAGAACCTTCGGGGATTATTGACTATGAGGTGATTGCAAAGGACGGGCACATCGTCCATGCGGAGTTGTCGGCGTCCCTCATGTGCAACGGGGTGGGAAAGCCCGTCGGGTTCCGTGCCGTGGCGAGAGACGTCACGGACAGAAAGAGGGCGGAGAAGGAAATTGAACAGAGGCGGCGCTTCCTCGAAGCCCTTTTTGAAGGCGCCCCCAATGCGGTGGTGACGCTGGATGAAAAAAACCGTGTCGCGGAGTGGAATCCCGGAGCACAGCGGCTTTTCGGATATACACGCGATGAGGCTCTGGGTCAGTCCCTGGACCCCCTGATTACCGATTCTGAAACTTACGAGGAGGCAGCAGGCCTGACAAAGACCGTTCAGACCGGGGCGGTGGTCCCGCCGACGGAGGCCGTCCGTTACCGGAAAGACGGGTCTCCCGTGAATGTGATTCTCTCGGGCGCTGCGATTGTGGTCGATGAAAAGCTCGTCGGCTCGGTTGCCTTTTATACCGATATCACGGGACTCAAGATTGCCGAGGAAACCCTGCGGCGGAGCGAGGAAAAGTACCGGAATATCCTTGAAAATATGGACGACTGCTACTTCGAGGTGGACCTCACGGGGAATCTCACCTTTGCAAACAGGGCGGTGAGCAGGCTTGCAGGCGTCCCCGCCGATGATGTCATCGGCATCAGCAACATGATGTACACCTCGAAGGAGACGGCGAAGAAGATGTACAGGGTTTTCACCGAGGTGTATCGTACCGGCCAGACGGCGGAAATCTCCGATTACGAAATCATCCGTCCCGACGGGGCAAGAAAAATTCTTGAATTTTCGGCTTCCCTCGCGAGGAACGCGGCGGGAGTGCCCGTCGGGTTCCGGGGACTCGCCCGGGACGTGACGGAACGCAAGAAATCCGAGGAGGCCCTGAAGGAGAGCGAGGAACGCTACCGTCACCTGGTGGAACAGGCCCCTGCCGGCATCTACGAGTTCGATTTCGTCAATGGGAGGTTCATCACCTTCAATGACGTGATTCTGGAGTACACGGGGTATGAAAGGGAAGAAATGGCGGCGATGAATCTCGCTGACCTCATGACCGAAGAAAGTCTCAAGGCCTACGGGGAGCGCATGGAAAAGCTTATGAGGGGCGAGCCCGTGGACGATTCTGTTGAATACGGCATCAGAAAAAAAGACGGTACGGTGATATGGGTGCTCCTGAATGCCCGCTATATCTACGAAGAAGGTACATTGCGGTCCGCGCATGTGGTTGCCCATGACATCACCGAGCGGAAACATATGGAAGAAAAGATCAAACAGTCGCTCCGGGAAAAGGAGATTCTCCTTCAGGAGATTCATCACCGTATAAAAAATAATCTCCAGATCGTATCGAGCATGCTGAGCCTGCAGTCGCAGCAGCTCACCGACCTGAAGGCGCTGGAGCTTTTCAAGGATAGCGAAACCCGCATAAAATCCATGGCCCTCATCCACGAAAAGCTCTATCTTTCAACAGACCTCTCACACATCGACTTCAGCGGGTATGTGGAGAGCCTCACCAACCGGCTGTTCCAGATATACAATATCAGTATCAGTCAGATTGTGCCCGTCCTGGAGATCGAGCCCGCATCCTTCAGCATCGAGACCGCCATTCCCTGCGGCCTCATCGTGAACGAACTGGTTTCCAATGCCCTGAAGTATGGCTTTCCTGACGGCAGGAAGGGCACCGTGACCGTCGCGCTTCACGTGGACAGGGAAGCGGGCGCCTATGTACTCACCGTCGCCGATACGGGGATCGGCCTTCCCGCACATATACACCTCGAGACGGTGGAAACCCTGGGGCTTCAGCTTGTCCATGACCTGACACACCAGATTGACGGCACGGTGACGATAGAAAGAGCCGGGGGCACGAAATTTCAAATCCACTTCAGCGAGATGATTTACGAGCCCCGATTGCAAAGCTGACGGGTGCATCTGTACTATACGGGGCGGGTGCACGCGACAGGAATATCGTGAACCAGTTCATGTTCTCCAGTTTCCTTTTTGCGCTCCTTTCCATTCCGGCGATGGTGTTTCTTTTTGAAAGATATTTCCCCCATCCATGACGGGGTACGAGCGAGAGACGATTCGCGATGACAGGTAAGGGGGAAGGAATGATTATACAAAAGGAGGTTCCTATGAAAATGCGGCATTGTGTGGCGGTCTTCCTGGCGGTGAGTCTTGCGTTCGCCGCGGCGGCTCCGGCGGAGGTCCGCGTGGGCGAATGGAAGGAAGTGAGCGGCAGGGACGGGATTGTGGGATACACACGCATGACATCACTTACCAGCATTGAGGAGGTCAAGGCCGTGGGGGTCGTGGAGGCGCCGGTGGCCGTCATCGAGGCGGTTATCCGTGATGTGGATGCCCAGCCCCAGTACATGTTCAGGTGCACCGAGGCAGCGAAGGTGAATCTTGCCGGGCTCACCGCAACGGACGACATGAAGTACGTCTACAACAGGACCAGCATGCCCTGGCCCGTCGATGACCGGTACGGGGTTGCAAAGTCGGAACTCATGGTGGATTCAAAGACGGGAACCTTCTATGTGCGGGCGCGCGAAGTGACGGCGGAATTCCCCCAGGCGCCGTCCGGGGCGGTGAGGATGCCGCTCACACGGCTCATTATAATTGTGACCCCCCTCGGGGAGTCGAAATCCCAGGTACACTACCAGGTCCTGGCGGATCCCGCGGGAAACCTCCCGACATTTGTCGTGAATCTTTTTTCGAAGAGCCTGGGAGTGGAAACAATCGCGGGATTGAGGGAGATGGTGAAGAAGGAAAAATACCGTAACGCGAAGGCCCTTCTCACCACCACGCCGTGGACGGGGATTGATTATACCCGTTATCTGGATCAGTAGTGCGTCTCGCCGGCAGCGGTACCAGCCGCGAGGCCGTGCCGCTATCCGAGAGAGGCGATGAACTCTTTCATCCCCTTTATATAGAGATTCATCCCCCGTGCGAAGATATCGTTGTGGTTCGCGCCGGGGATCATGAGGAACTTTTTCTCCTTCGCCGGGCTTGCCGCGAAGAGGGCCTCGCCGTCGGAGAAGGGAATGATGTGGTCGTACTGGGCGTGAATGATGAACGTCGGCTTGTCGAAATCCCGTATTTTATCCACATTGTTGAATCCTCGGTCTTCCGTGATGCCAAGGCGCCGCGCGTCGATACCCAGGAGTTCCAGGAGGGGAATGGCATAGGCCAGGGCGCTTTCGAGGATAAGCCCGTCGATGCTCTCCCGGTACGATGAGGCGAGCTCGATGGCTGAAATGCTTCCCAGCGAGCGTCCCATGACGATGAGGCGCCCGGTGCAGCCGTATTCGTGAAGCCACTTTTGCGCGTGGCTGAAGACGGCGTGGCAGTCCGCCATCATCGCGGACACCGTGGGACGCCCCGAGGAAAGCCCGTATCCCCGGTAGTCAACGGGGAAGAAATTGATACCCATGCCCGTGTAGACCGGGCCCAGGTCATCATAATCGGCGACAATCTCGCCGTTGCCGTGGAAGAAAAGAATCGTGGGTGCCGCGGTGCCGGCAGCGTGAAAACGGGCGCCGATCACGTGTTCATCGGAGACGGGAATGAGGAGCGTCTTCATGCGGTCGCTTTCTTCCGGCACATCCCATTCCGGACGGGGATAGAAAAGGAAACCGAGGATTTCCGGACGGTCAAACAGGGAATAATCAATGGGTTGAGTCTTCTTCATGGTACCGCCTCCTTGCCGGGAAGATGCGGGGTATCATAAGGGATGCGGCACCCGATTACAACGGCAAATCCGGCGATTTCGGGAAAGGTCAGCTTTCTCACACAAATGGGGGATACGATCATGGAAGTCTTGACGGAACGAAAGGACAGGGTCTGCACCATCATCATCAACCGTCCCCTGGTAAGAAACTGCGTCGATCGACGCACCGCGGACCAGCTCGCCGACGCCTTCAGGGAATTTGACCGCGATGAGAGTCTCGATGCGGCTGTCCTCTGCGGGTTCGGGGGAACCTTCTGTGCCGGCGCCGATCTCAAGGCCGTCGCCGCTGCACCACTGGAACGGGGAAACCGCCTCAACCGGGATATGGCCGGGGACGGACCCATGGGCCCCACGAGGATGCTGCTTTCAAAGCCCGTCATCGCCGCCGTCTCGGGGTACGCCGTGGCGGGAGGACTTGAGCTTGCCTGCTGGTGCGATCTGAGGGTCATGGAAGAGGATGCCGTCTTCGGCGTCTTCTGCCGGCGCTTCGGAGTTCCTCTTATCGACGGGGGTACGCAGCGTCTTCCCCGCCTTATCGGGATGAGCCGCGCCCTCGATCTCATTCTCACGGGACGACCCGTTGGAGCTGAAGAAGCCCTTGCCATGGGGCTCGCGAACCGCGTCGTGAAAAAGGGATGCGCCCGCGAAGAGGCGGAGGCGCTTGCCGCCGCACTCACCCGCTTTCCCCAGGTGTGCCTCAGGGGCGACCACAGCGGTTCGATACAGGTGAAGGGAAACACGGCAGCTTCGAAAGCGGTAAGGGTGGGATTAAAGACTGAAGGATAGGGAAAAGTTCGTCAGTGTGTGTAATCGAATCACTCTCTCATCCGCGCCTTCGCCCACATCCGCCGCAGTCTCAGAGAGTTGCTGACCACCGAGACGGAACTCATCGCCATGGCAGCCGCGGCGTACATGGGATTCAGGAAGATGCCGAAGACGGGGTACAGGACACCCGCCGCCACGGGTATTCCCAGGACGTTATAGAAGAAGGCCCAGAAGAGATTCTGCCTGATTACCTTCATGGTGAGTGCAGATAAGGCGAGGGACGACGGGACGAGAGTAAGGTCGTTTGTCAAAAGCGTGATGTCGCCCGCCTCCTTTGCGATGTCGGTCCCGCTGCCGATGGCGATTCCCACGTCCGCCGCGGCGAGTGCCGGGGCATCATTGATGCCGTCGCCCACCATGGCGACCACGCGGCCTTCCTTCTGGAGCCGCCGTATCTTTGCCGCCTTGTCCTGCGGGAGGACCTGTGCGATGGTTTCATCGATGCCGATGTCACGGGCAATGGCGAGGGCCGTTTTTTCGTTATCACCGGTTATCATGACGACAGTAACGCCGGATTTTTTCAGGCGTGATACCGCCTCCCGTGCCGATTCCTTCGGGATGTCGGAGAGGGCGATTATCCCGGCAAGCATCTTTCCCGCGGCAATATAGGTGACCGTCTTTCCTTCCTCGACAAGCCTTCCGGCGATTTTTCCCGCGGCCTCGATCGGGACGCCTTCCCGTTCCATGAATCGTTCGTTGCCCAGGGCGACTTCCTTCCCGTCAAGTGTTCCCCGGATTCCCATGCCGGGTACGGCCTCGAAATCCTTGATTTCCCGCGGGGCAATGCCCTCCCCGCGCGCCTTTTCAAGTATGGCTCGTGCCAGCGGATGTTCGGAGACCGCCTCCAGCGAGACGGCGACGGCAAGGAGACTCTTCTCAACGTTCCCTGAAAGCGCGGCGATGTCGGTCACGCGGGGAATACCCGTGGTAAGTGTCCCCGTTTTGTCAAAGACGACCGTGTTCACCGAGAGGGCCTTCTCCAGTGTCTCGCCTCCCCTGATGAGGATGCCGCTCTCCGCCCCCAGTCCCGTGCCCACCATGACCGCCGTGGGTGTGGCGAGACCCATGGCGCAGGGGCAGGCAATCACCAGCACCGAGACGAAATTCAGAAGGGCCCGCGCAAAATCGCCCCCGGGGACGATGAAGTACCACGTGATGAACGTGGCGACGGCAACGGTAATGACGAGGGGAACGAAAATCGAGGCGACCCTGTCGGCGAATCGCTGGATGGGCGCCTTGGAACCCTGAGCCTCTTCCACGAGGCGAATGATCCGGGCGAGCGTTGTTTCGGCTCCCGTGCGGGTCGTTCTGAAGAGAAAGGAACCCTGCTGGTTGATGGTCCCGGCGAAGACGGCACTTCCCTCGTGCTTTTCCACGGGGATGCTCTCGCCGGTGAGCATTGACTCGTCCACCGGTGACGCGCCCTGGGTGACAAGACCGTCAACGGGTATCCGCTCTCCAGGTTTTACCCGAATCATGTCGCCGGGAACCACAAGATCAACGTGCACGTCCCGCTCGCTGCCGTCGATTGCCACGTGGGCAACGGCGGGTTTGAGTTGCATCAGGTTCCTGATTGCCTGCGACATTCTTCCTTTTGCGCGCGCCTCGAGAAGGCGGCCGAGAAGCACAAGGGTGATTATCATGGCGGCGCCGTCGAAATAGACGGGTGGCATGGCGCCGTCTCCGGCGAAGAATTCCGGCCGTATTGCCGCCGCTGCGGAGTACAGGTACGCCGAGAGCGCCCCCGTTGCCACGAGGGTATTCATGTCTGATGTTTTATGCCGTGCCGCCTTCCATGCCCCGATAAGAAATCTGTCTCCCACCCAGAAGACGACCGG
>JAPLJO010000137.1 GCA_026388515.1 Deltaproteobacteria bacterium
GGCATGATGCTGCACACCCATGCCGACGATGCGAGGCTCTCGCAGAAGCTCGCCCGTCTCGATTCAAATATCAGCCTGGGCGTGAATCTCAAGTCGCTTCGATATGAAAAGACACAGAAGCCGTAAGGGCGGCCCGCGGGCCGGAGCGGGAATGGGACGTGTTCACGGGAGGCACCGTAAAGGAGGGAGGTATGCCGATGGTTGAAAATGTCATTATCATGGGGGCCGCAGGCCGGGATTTTCACAACTTCAATGTCTACTTCAGGAAAAATCCGCGCTACCGTGTTGCCGCGTTCACGGCGGCCCAGATTCCCGATATCGACCAGCGCTTCTATCCGCCGGAGCTCGCGGGAGACCTCTACCCCGAAGGAATTCCCATACACCCCGAGCAGGAGCTTGCCCGCCTCATCCACGCGCACCGGGTGGACCTGGTTGCCTTCTCCTACAGCGACGTCCCCCACGTGGAACTCATGCACAAGGCATCCCTCGTGATGTCTGAAGGCGCGGATTTCATCATGATCGGCGCTTCCTACACGATGCTTTCCGCGGCAAAGCCCGTCGTCGCCGTCTGTGCCGTACGGACCGGCTGCGGCAAATCGCAGACGACGCGGAAGGTCTGCGCCGTGCTGAAGGAGCGGGGCGTGAAGGTCGTCGTCGTCCGCCACCCCATGCCCTACGGTGACCTCAGGGCGCAGGAGGTGCAGCGTTACTCCACCTACGAGGATTTCGCCACACACCGGTGCACCATCGAGGAGCGCGAGGAATTCGAGCCCCTCGTTGACAGGGGAATCGTGGTCTATGCCGGTGTGGATTATGAAAAGATTCTGGCCGAGGCGGAACGCGAGAGCGACATCATCGTCTGGGACGGCGGAAACAACGATACGCCCTTTTACCGGCCCGACGTTCATATCGTCCTTTTCGATCCGCACCGGGCGGGACATGAGCTCCTTTACTATCCCGGCGAGACGAACATGCGCATGGCCGATATCGCCGTCATCAACAAGGTTGACTCGGCCCCCCCGGCGAAGGTGGACGAGGTGAGGGGAAACATCGAGCGCTGCAATGCCCGGGCCGAGATCGTCCTCGCGGACTCGCCGGTAATCGTTTCCGATCCCGGGCGCATCAGCGGCAGGAGGGTCCTCGTGGTAGAGGACGGCCCGACGCTCACCCACGGTGATATGAGCTTCGGTGCCGGTATCATCGCCGCACGGCAGTTCGGCGCCGGCGCCGTGGTCGATCCGCGGCCCTTTGCGAAGGGTACCATCGTGGAGACCTACCGGCAGTTCCCCCACATCGGCCCGGTGCTCCCCGCCATGGGGTACAGCAGCGCCCAGATACGGGACCTGGAACTTACCATCAACGGCGCCGACTGCGATTTGGTGCTTTTTGCGACGCCCATCCAGCTTACCCGCATCCTGAATCTCTCGAAGCCGGCGATACGGGTCCGCTATGAATACCAGGACCGCGGGAGTCCCGTGCTCGAAGAAGCGCTCGTCAGGCGCCTGCGGGCGAGACATGCGATTCCCTGAGCGAGGTGCACCATGGAAATGAAGGAAAAGGAAACACTCCTCGTCGCCCTCGGAGGAAATGCGCTCATCCGGAAGGGCCAGAAGGGAACCGTGGAAGAGCAGTTTGAAAACCTCCGCGTTCCCGTCGGACAGATCGCCCGCCTCTCGCGGAAGTACCGCATCATCATTACCCACGGCAACGGTCCGCAGGTGGGAAACCTTCTTCTCCAGCAGGAATCCTGCAGCGCCGTTCCGCGGCTGCCCCTGGAGATTCTCGTTGCCCAGACACAGGGGCAGATCGGGTACATGATTGAATCCACGCTCGACAGTCTGCTTATGGAGCAGAAGATAGCCCCCCAGAAACTCATTGTGAGTCTTTTGAGCTACGTCACCGTCCATGAAGGCGATCCCGCCTTTCGCCACCCCACCAAGCCCATCGGGCCCGTACTCAGCGAGGCGGACGCGATGAAACATCCCTACCCGGTACAGCTGACGGAAAAGGGGTACCGCCGCGTCGTGGCCTCACCGCGCCCCGTCACCATCGTGGAAAAGAATGAAATCAGAAAACTCATCGAGATGGACTTCATCGTCATCTGCTGCGGCGGGGGCGGGATTCCCGTCGTCCGTGAGGGGCGAAGCTTTGCCGGCGTGGATGCCGTCATCGACAAGGATCTTGCGAGCGCGACACTGGCGAAGGAAGTGGGCGTCGATATCTTCTGCATCGCCACCGACGTGGAGGGGGTGGCGCTCAACTACGGGAGGCGGGAAGAGAAATTCCTGCGGACAATCACCACCGCTGAGGCACGCCGCCTTATACAGGAAGGGCATTTCGAGGGCGGCACCATGCTTCCCAAGATAGAGGCCGCACTGGAGTTTCTGGCCGGCGGCGGCAGGCGGTCCCTCATCACCTCCATCGGCGCGATCGAGAGGGCGCTCGACGGGAAGGCGGGAACGGAGATCGTGATCGGGGATTAGGGAAACGTGGTTGGGAATACGGATGACACTCCCTGTCTTCCGTATCGCTTACCTCTTTTTTTTCAGCCCCCGTTCCACCGTGACCACGAAATCCTGGACATTGGTGAGAATGGAACGCGCCGTAAGGGAACCGCGGTTTGCCAGTTTGGTGATGGTAAATTCCGACATGTCAACCGTGTAAAAATAGACGGGCCGTATGCGGTTTTTCCCGAGCACCCGGTAGGAGGGCACCATGTTCCCGATGGCGATGGCGTGAAGCTGGGTTGCCAGGGCGATGACCGTGGTGGCCCGGCGCGTGAGCGTCCTCATCCTGTCCTGGGCCTGGTAGACATCGCCGATCACCTCCGGGAGCGGCCCGTCATCGCGGATGGAGCCGGCGAGGACACAGGGGATATTTTTCCTAATGGCGGCGTGCATGACACCGTCGCGGATGACCCCCTTTGTAATCGATTTTTTAATGGAGCCGATGCCCCTGATGCGGTTTATGGCATCCAGGTGATGGTAGTGCCCGAGGTGGACGGTGTGTTTGGTGTAGATGTCCTGGCCGAGCCCCGTGGAGAAGAGTGCGGCCTCGGCGTCGTGGGTGGCCAGCGCATTCCCTGCGTGGAGTCCGTGGACATAGCCGGCGCGTATGAGCGAGGCGAAGGCGTTCCGGGCATCCCGGTCGAATACCACGGCGGGTCCCAGCACCCAGAGGATGAATCCGCGGCTCCTTTCGAATTTCAGAAGGTCGTAGAGCTCGTCGTAGTCGAAGGAAAAGGATGTTTCCCTGGTGGTGCGTGAACGAAAGGCGAACTTCTCGCCGGCCTCCTCGATGAAGTCAAAGGGCCGCGTGTGAAGAAAGATGCCGTCTTCACCGTTTTCGCCCCTGCCGCAGGCGACGGCATCCCCCCACTTCACGTTCCTGAACTCTTTCACGGTGAGCGCGTCATCGGGTTCCTTCACGACGGCGCAGTCCATCCGGGATTCCCTGACGAGATGCCACGTTCCCTTTTTCACGTGGAAGTATTCGGGGAATATCGAGGTTGCGTGGTAGTTATCGGGCACCACGCCGTCCCGCCGGGCCTTTTTGAAAACAGTCACCGGCGCATTCTGTAATGAGGGAAGGGAAAAATCGGGGGGCCTGTACGGGGGAAGGATAAATGCCATGGAACACCACCTTTCTTAATGCCGGCGTCCTCCCTGTCGTGTGCGCGACAGGCGGCGCCTGATCGCAGCGCGGCCTATGTGTGGATTTCCACGATGTCGCCGTCCTGCATGATGTGATCGCGGTGCACCATCTGCCCGTCGTGCACCGCCCTGCCCCAAATTTTTGCGTATTTCAGCTTTTCCACGAAGTCCTTGTGAATTTTCGCCGCCAGCTCTTCCAGTGTGCTCCCTGCGGGAACGACAAACGGCTGGCCACGATCCGGTTCCTTCCCGGGGGACTTGGTGTACACCCTGATGACGCCGGAGAGTTCGTATAATGTTTTCATAAAGAGGTCGAGATGAATTCCTCCGGTAATTGAAATACCGACAATCGGGAGTGAAATCCCCGCCAGTTCTCTGAAGGTTTCAAAATCCTCCTTCTCCTTTTCACCGTCCATCTTGTTCACCACGAGAAGGACACGCTTGATAAAAGGCGCCTTGGTGAGGGCCTCCGGAAGGGGGAAGCCCTGCGGATAGATGCGAAAGGCAGCGAGGATGCCGAGAATATCCTCGAGCTGCTGGAGGGGGTCGGCGCGGAGGTCCAGGAGAATGGCCACGATATCGGCTCTCCGAATAAGATCGCCCATGAGCGGGTCCACGTATTCCCTGGTGAGCGGCGGTGTATCAACGAGCTGGAACTGGATATTTTCATAGGATGCCATGCCCGGCGTGGGCTTGTGGGTTGTATGGGGAAAGTCGGCCACCTCGGGGGACGCCTTGGTGAGCCTTGCCACCAGGGATGATTTGCCCGCGTTGGGCGCGCCTATCACCACCACCTGCGCCGCGCCCTCCCGGTCGATGGAGAAGGCGGTCTTGTGTTTCGAAGTTCCCTTCTTCTGCTGAGCCTCGTCGCGGTGTTTTGCAATGCGCCGCCGGATGTCCGCCCGGAGCTTATCGGTGCCCTTGTGCTTGGGCATGACGGCGAACATCTCTTCGAGGGCTTCAATCTTTTCCCCGGCGGTCTTTGCTTTGCGGTAGCGCTCTTCCGCTGCAAAGTAATCGGGCGGCAGATTGGCCGGCATGGTCCCTCCGTCCTTTCGCGGCTATCCGTTCCCCGGCGGCACCGCCGCGGGGAACGGTGTCTCTGTATTACACGAAACCGGGAGGGAGTTCAATCGGGGGTGTACCCCTGCGGCCTTTTCCCTCCTCATTTTTCCCTTTGCCTTTGCCGCAAAAATGCGGAATAAGAATATCACTGCGGGAGGAGAACACGATGGGTGAATGGCGGAAAACGGGATGCGTGCTCTGTGCGCAGAACTGCGGCCTCGAGGTCTTTGTTGAAGATAACCGCATGGTGAAAGTGCGGGGCGACAAGGACAATCCCCGGTCCAGGGGCTATGTCTGCCGGAAGGGCGCCAGTGTTCCCCGGCACCAGCACCACAGGGACCGACTGACGCACCCGCTGAAAAAGGTGGGCGGGCGCTTCGAAAAAATCTCCTGGGACCAGGCAATCGGTGAAATTGCCGATAAATTAAAATCGATAGTGAGCACCTATGGGCCGCGTTCCTTCGCCTACATGGGGGGTGGCGGCCAGGGCTGCCACTTCGAGGCCGCCTTCGGGGTGCGGCTGCTGCGGGCCATGGGTTCACGGTATCATTACAGCGCGCTCGCCCAGGAACTGACAGGCATCTTCTGGGCCCACGGACGCGCCACGGGCCGCCAGTACCTCTTCACCATTCCCGATGAGCACCACGCGGACGTGCTTCTCGGCGTGGGATGGAACGGGATGCAGAGCCACCAGATGCCCCGTGCGCCCCTGGTGCTGAAAGAGTTTTCGAAAAATCCGGACAAACTCCTCATCATCATAGACCCGCGCCGCTCGGAGACCGCCGAGATCGCCGACATACATCTCCCGATACGGCCCGGCACGGACGCGCTCCTGGCCCGTGCCATGATTGCCATTATATTGAAAGAAGGCTGGCACCACCGGGAGTACATCGAAAAGCATGTCACCGGTTTTGATGATATTCAGTCCTGGTTTGCCGACTTTGATATTGAAGGCGCTCTCGATGTCTGCGGGCTTGATTATGAGAAGGTCCGCGAGGTCTGCCGTCATTTTGCCACCAGAAAGTCATGCCTGCATACCGATCTCGGCGTCTATATGAACCGCCACAGCACGGCGGCGACCTACCTCTACGTCATTCTCATGATCATCTGCGGGCGGCTGTGCGTGCCGGGCGGGAATGTCATACCGGGGCACCTCATGCCCATCGGCGCCCATACCGATGAACGGGACCCCAAGACCTGGCGCACACTGGCCACCGGTTTCCCCGCCCTCATGGGCGTCTTTCCTCCCAATGTCATGCCCGAGGAAATAATGAGCAGTCATCCGGAGCGGCTCCGTGCGGTCTTCTGCTGCGGCACGAACCCGCTGCGCTCCTACGCCGACACGACCGCCTACGAAGAGGCCTTCGGAAAGCTGGATCTTCTCGTGACCTGTGAGCTTGCCATGACGGAAACGGCACTCCTTTCACACTATGTGCTGCCCTCGCGCTCCGGCTATGAATCATGGGACGGGACCTTCTTCACCTGGACCTTCCCGGAGGTCTACTTCCAGATGCGCCGGCCCATCGTCGAGCCGGTCGGGGAGCCGCTGGAACTCGGCGAGATACTCGTCCGCATCGCCGATGCCCTCGGCATCATTCCCGCGATTCCCGATTCGCTCGTCGAGGCAGCCAAGGGCGACCGGATGCAGTTCGGTGCGGAGCTTATGAAATACGCCGTGACCGAACCGTCGGCGCTCGCGAACATGCCCTTTATTCTTGCGAAGACACTGGGAGAGAAATTAGGTTCGGCGAACCTCGCCGCACTGTGGGGGCTTCTCCAGGCTGCACCGAAAAGTTTCCGCCGGCAGGCGGCCCGGGCGGGATTCACGCCGGGAATCACCATGGGCGAGGAACTCTTCCAGGCGATACTTGATCACCCCGAAGGGCTTGTCATGGGCCTGTGCGATCCCGATGCCAACATGGAAATGCTCCAGACGGAAGACGGCCGCATCCATGTCCACATCCCCGAGATGGCGGAATGGATCGGGAGCATCACGCCGGAGTTGGAGCGGGAGTCGCTCAGGCCGGACCCGCGGTATCCCCTCACCCTTCACGCGGGGCGGCATATGAACATGAACGCCAACACACTGATGCGCGATCCCTCATGGAACGAAGGCAGGCGCGCCTGCACGATGCTGGTTCATCCCGATGATGCCGCCTCATTGCATCTCGCCGACGGCCGGACGGCACGAATCACCACCGAGGCCGGCTCCGCTGAAGTCGAAGTTGAGGTATCGGACAGCACAAGAAAAGGTCAGGTCATCATCCCCCACGGCTTCGGCCTCATCTATGATGGAAAAATATATGGGGTGAACGTCAACCGCCTCACCAGGAACACCTACCGGGATAAATTCGCCGCGACCCCGCTCCACCGCTATGTGCCCTGCAGGGTGGAGCCCCTGTGACGGGGAGGGGCGATTGCTCCCGGAAGACTGCAAGGAGAACACGCACATGACCGTTCAGACACATGAAAGACCTGCCGCCGGCGGGATGGATATCATCATGGTCATCCTCATCCTCGGTACGCTCTGGGGGCTCTCGGAGGTGGTGTTTGACGACATGCTGAGGACATCAGGCATGCCGCTGCGCGCCGCCATACTCACCGGTATCGGCATGGGACTTCTAGGCATCGCCGTCGGTATGGGGGAAAAAGGTCTCATCCTTCCCGGCATCGCCCTCGTCACCGTGGCGGCACGGCAGCTCGCTGTTCCCCTACTCGGCTGCACCTTTCTCTGCAAGGCCAATGCCAGCGCGGCAGTGCTTCTCGAGGGCATGGCGCTCGCCGGGGTCGTCGCCTGTACGGGGCGTTTCGTCGACCGCGGCATTTCCGCGAGAGCCCTTACCGCAGCGGCGGGTGCGCTCATTGCCGCCGCCGCCTTTTACGTGGTGGGAACACGGCTTGCCCCGTGCGAGTATCTTCTTTCCTTTGCCGCTTCCGGAGGGCTTCTTTCCTTCATGTATGGGGAGGGGCTTTCCTGGGCGGCGGCATCGGCACTCGGCTTCCCTCTGGGGTATGCCCTCGGCACCCGCGCGATGGAGCCTGTTACTCACTTGCGGGCGGAGCAACCAGTCTCCTTCTATTTTTCGTCGGTGCTTTTCCTGGCGGCCTGCTGGATTGCGATTGCCGCGACCATAGCGGGAGTGCTCTGAAAACCTCTGTTATCCCTGAAAAGGAACGCGCACGTGAAAATCGGCACGAAAGACTTTGACGAGTTCGTAAAGGAGGTTCAGGCCTTTCACGGGAACATCGCGCCGGGCGTCGTCGCCGGCGGCATCATGGTCGATCTCGCCATAAAGCACCTTCCCCCGGGGATTCTCTTTGATGCCGTCTGTGAAACGGGTCACTGCCTTCCTGACGCGGTGCAGCTTCTCACGCCCTGCACCATGGGGAACGGCTGGCTTAAGGTCGTCGAGACCGGCCGCTTTGCCGTGGCGCTCTACGATAAGTATACGGGAGAGGGAATGCGCGTTTTTCTCGATGCGGCGAAACTGCGGGACTTCCCGGAAATCAGGGCATGGTTTCTCCGGGAAAAGCGCAAGGAAGATCAGGATATGGGGATGCTCCTCGACGAGTTCCGGCGCGCGGGGGGCGGCATATTCACCATCTCACCCGTGCGCATGAGCCCTGCCTTCCTGGAGGGGAAGAAACGAAAGAAGTCTCCCATCAGAATCTGTGCAGCCTGCGGCGAAGCCTATAGTGCCAGTCTCGGGAACCCCTGTCCCGCCTGCCGTGGGGAGGGACCCTATGTAGTTGAGCATTAAGAGCGGCCGGAGATGCGCCCTCGCATCCCGCGCCGGTGGCCTCCTTTTTCAGTCTTCCCGAATCTTCATTCGAAGAGGACTAAACCTCACAATTTTTTCATTTCCCACCACGACGGAACCGTTATCGCTCAATACATTTTCACCGGTATGGTCAAACCCATTTTACGGCAGGCATCAGCGATAATATTTTTCTGAATCCCTTGAAGCGGTCCTCCTTTGCCAAAGAGACCCCTCCCCATTGACTTGAGGATACCGAAGAAGCCCAGCTTTTTCATCATGAGCACGGTTAATTCTTTCTCCAGCTCAGCAAATGATCTTTCCTTAGCGGGAAGTCCAAAGAGCTGCACTGAAAGATTAACAGCAACCTTTACCGGATCGTTCGGACTCTTCAGGAATGCCTGAAGCTGCATCGCAATGGTTGTGTTTGATACCACAATTGCTTCGACAAGTTTATCCGGCTTCATTTATCGCCCCTCCCGCATATGGTTATTACTCAATCATTCTTGCTGCGTGGTATCCCTCGTGTATAGCATTGAATATTTTTCTCGGTGCATTGCAGTCACCGATCATGACAGTGTCTTCCACCAGATTCTCGATAGCGTGATAAAGATCCCTGTCAGCTTTATAGCCTGCGGCGATAACAACTGCGTCAGCTGTAACGGAGTTCTTCTGCCCATTTTTCGTATAATTGACACAATCGCCCGAAATATCCGTTACGGTCGCATTTGTATGACGAACGATTTTCAATCCATCCAGCCTCGGATGAAAATCCAGTGAGAGAAGGAGACCCATATCCGGTGCAATTGCATCCGTCATTTCTAAAATGGTAACGATCTTTCCTCTCTCAGCCAGAAGTTCGCCGATCTCTGCGCCCACGGTGCCTCCACCCACAATCACCACTTTTTTTCCCGTGACATCTTGAGGGCGTTTCAGTATGTCTTCAGCCATAAAAACATGAGGCTTATCTGATCCCTGAATTTTCGGCCTGATCGGTTTTGCCCCTGTTGCAATAATTACCACATCAGGATTGATTTCTTTCACCACATCCTTATTCACTTCGGTATTCAATCGTATTTCAATATTCAGTTTATTCAACCGGGTTTTCAGATACTCAATGATGTTCTCTAATTCTTCTTTGTGCGGTGGGACGGAACCTACTACGATCTGTCCGCCGAGTTGATCCTGCGTTTCACAGAGTACAACCATGTGCCCTCTCATAGCTGCCACTCTTGCCGCTTCCATGCCGCTCGGACCGCCTCCGACGACAAGCACCTTCCTGGGATTTGCCGATTGTAGTACTTTATAATCCATCTCAAAACCGACTTCCGCGTTCACACTGCATCGGATGGGTTTGCAGGACGCCAGGTTGTCAAGGCAGTGGCAGCAGCCGATGCATTTTCTTATTTCATCCTTTTCACCCTGCATGACCTTTTTCGGGAAATACGGATCTGCAATAAGTGCTCGGCCAAGGAGGACGAAATCCGCACAACCGTCCTTGAGAAGCTTTTCGGCAACGTCGGGGTCGTTTATCCTCTGGCCAAGCATTACCTTTGCTTTCTTTACCTTTTTTTTCAGCAATCGGCCGAGAGGTGCATTGACGCCGCGCGGTGTCGCCATGGTGGGAAAAACCCGATGGTATGTTTCAAACAATGCGGGATGAATCCTGAATGCGTTGATGCCCGCGTCTTCCAGCATTTCCGCCATGATGAGGCTTTCTTCAGGGGTAATTCCTCCTTCGATATATTCGTCCATGGGCAGATCGAAGATAAGGGGATAATCGTCTCCCACAAAATCCTTTACTTTCCTCACTATTGCGAGGGGATAACGCATGCGTTTCACCAAGCTGCCCCCCCATTTGTCGTTCCGCCGGTTCGTGTGGGGTGACATGAACTGGGCGATAAGGTATCCCGCACCGCCGTCGAGGTCGACGGCATCGAATCCCGCGCACTTCGCCCTGCTGGCGGCAAGTGCGAACTGGAGTATCGTTTTTTCTATGCCCTCCGAAGACATTTCAACCGCATCCGGGAATGGTATGCGGCCGAGAAACGTTGATGGCATGGCGGAAGGAGCCACCGGCTCCTCACCTTTGCGTTTGGCCAGAGTTGTCTGTCTTCCCGCATGATAGAGCTGGATGCAGGTCTTCGCTCCGTGGTGGTGGATTGCATCGACAAACCATGTGTATTTTGCAATCAACTCGTCACTGTCGAGGTATGGCAGCGGCATGCCGACGGAGAGCTGATGGTCCCGGTCCACGGATACTCCATCGGTGAAGATAAGTGCCGCTCCCCCTTTTGCCCGTTCAACCATGTAATCGATTTCTTCCCGGCCGAAACACCCCTCAATGGCCCCGAATCCCGTCGTCACCGGCGGGTATGCCATGCGGTTCTTCAGTTCCATTGTGCCAATGGAATCTCTTTCCAGCAGTTTCAACGACTGTTTCATGTTCGGACCTCTTTAATGCTCGTCATGTCGTACCCTGTTTCAGCAACAGGTATGCGACGCGATTCATCCATCCCCGGGGAAGCAGGCGGGGGGCAACGTGCGCAAGCAGCCAGTTGTCCCATCCGGGGATAGAAACGTTCCTGCCTCTTTTCAGAGCGGCCACTCCTTTTCTCGCAATCTCCGCGGGACTGAAGAGTCTGCTCATCGTAAAAAGCCATATTTTCCTGGGATAGGCATTAATCATCGGCGTATCGGTTAGATTGGGGTTCAGCGTGCAGATGCGAATATCTTTATCTCTCAGTTCAAGATTCACCGCTTCACTAAGGCTCTGAACAAAGGCTTTGCTTGCACCATAAGGGGCCTGGAAACTTGTTGCCTGAAACGCAGCCATCGAACTTATGTTGAGGATACGGCCCTGCCTGCGGGGCACCATATCTGAAAGTGCGTAATGCATCAGCATCATGTATGCTCGGACATTAATCCTTAGAAGTCGTTCATGCATATCACGGGGAATTTCGTGGAACATTCCATATGTCAAGATGCCGGCGTTATTCACGAGCACATCGAGGTGCGGAACACACCGCTTCACCGCATCATACAGCTCCCGTGGACCATCGTCGGTGGCAAGGTCAACCGGCAGGGCCCATGTCGTTACCCGGTAGCGCGCTTCAAGCTCGCGTGCCCATGTATCCAGTGTTCCCGCTTCCGATGGCAGGGCGTTCAGCACACAGTGCGCGCCTTCTTCCGCGAGGCATCGTGCAATCTCCCTGCCTATACCGGAGGAAGCGCCGGTTATCAATGCATATCTGTTTTTCAGTGTATAATGACTCATGATACATGCCCCTTCCATGAGGTGACGGCAAATCGTGAATGAAGTAAAAAATCGGAGCACGGCGTAGGGGAGGTTCCATGCCGTTATTCAGAAGCAATCTGTGCCGAAGTATGCGACCTATTGCCGCGCGTTTAAAAACTGCTTGTCAAACTCCCAGACGCAGGGCTCGTGCCCGCGCATCGGCGGGTGGATTTTCACGCACTGGGTTCCCAGTTGTTCCTGGAGCATGCCGCACTGGCAGCAATAATACGGTATGCCTGCCCGACCGAATGACCAGGAATGAGCGGATCTCGTTCTGCCCTGGCCGTGTGGTTTTCTCTGGCACACATATCCTCCGGTCATCAGGAACATCCAGTCGAGAAATGAATCGGGAATCGGGAGAAGCTTCGACAGAACCACGAGGAGTGAATCTTCAATTTTCTCCCTGGCCTGCTTCAACAAGTTCATGGGCTTGTATGCCCCGCCTCTCAGCAGCCTGCCGCCGCTCCCGCAGGGATTGAGGGTAACTCGCACCGATGTATCCGTTTCAGTAACGGTGAATCTCCCCCTCGGAAGTCCCGTGCCGTTGCAGTTATCCGTGCTGAAAATCTTCAAAGCGAGAAACCGCACTTTTTCCTCTGCCGGAAGCTTTTGTATCGCCGGTACGATTTGTGAGGCAACACATGCGTCATACTGGACGCGCAGCGCGTCTCCAAGGGATTCTTCGCCGGCTCTCTCCGATATGAAGGTGAGGGTGGCTATGAGCATGTTGATATACAGGTCGTGTAGAAACAGGAATTCATCCTT
>JAPLJO010000160.1 GCA_026388515.1 Deltaproteobacteria bacterium
AATGTGTCAGCCTGCCCATGTTTTCAGCGATGACGAGTGAACAACACGACTATGTCATTCATTCTTTAAAAGAGATATTGTGTTAAATCATGGGCGTTTATCAAATCGTGGGAAAAAGATTGTTTGATATGGTGGTCTCCATTTTTTTTCTGGTGGTTCTCTTCCCTCTTTTGATTGTGGTTGCCTTGTTGATAAAGTTGGATTCACCTGGTCCGGTTTTTTTTATTCAGGATCGGATGGGAAAGGGGGGCAGGAATTTTAGGTTGATGAAATTCCGTACCATGTATGTGGATAAAGTTGAGGAGAGCAAGTTCTTTGCACCGGGAAGTACGATGCGAATCACACGATGCGGAAAAATATTACGGGACACAAAGATAGATGAATTGCCGCAGTTGATAAATGTACTCAAAGGGGAAATGAGTTTTGTGGGGCCAAGGCCTGAAGTAAGCAAATATCGCCATGTATACAGAGGAATGTTTGAGCAGGTGCTCACATTGAAGCCGGGGATCACGGACTGGGCTTCCATAAAATATAGAAACGAGGAGGAGTTGCTATGTAAATCCGGAAATCCGGAGGTCATGTATGAGAAAGAAGTGCTGCCTGATAAGTTAAAGATGGCGGTTGAGTATAAGAAAGAGATCGGATTCATGAATGACATGAAGATATTGATAACGACATTGCTGCGAGTGA
Source organism: Deltaproteobacteria bacterium (assembly GCA_026388515.1). Lineage (GTDB taxonomy): Bacteria > Desulfobacterota > Syntrophia > Syntrophales > UBA2210 > JAPLJO01. The sequence continues at coordinate 691 of JAPLJO010000160.1, forward strand.
TCCGCTAATAGATTGAAATGAGATATATTCTTAGAAATAAAAATTTTTATTTATTGTTTTGCGTGGATGCAGCGCTTGCATTGGCTGCTTATTTAATCGCATACCTGCTTCGTTTTGACGGAAAAATCCCACCCAGTGAGTGGATCAATATCAAAAACACGTTGTCGTTCATCATTCCCGTCAAGTTGATTATCTTCTTCATATTTGATTTATACAGGGGCATGTGGCGATACACAAGCCTTGTTGATATGCAGAATGTATTCAAGGCGACAAGCGTTTCCTCGGCGATAATCGTGCTCGTCATTCTTTTCGCGCATCGTTTTGAAGGTTATCCCCGTTCGGTATTCATCATCGACTGGGTGCTGACTTTTTTATTCATCGGGGGGATACGCGTGGTGATTCGTCTCGTGTTTGCAAGAATAGAGGGCCATGCAAGAGGGCTAACCCTGGGTATGTCTGATGTCGACGTGAAGAAACTTCTGCTTATTGGCGCCGGCAATGCCGGCGAAAAGCTGCTCCGTGAAATCATGGAAACACCGAACCTCCGTTACGATGTAGTGGGCTTCGTTGACGATGATCCCCAGAAGATGAAGCGCTCCATTCACGGCGTTCCCGTCCTCGGCACGACGGCGAATCTTCAGAAGATAGTCAAACGGAACAAGGTGGACGAGATTATTATCGCCATTCCCTCGGTGAAGGGTGATGTGATGCGGCGTATTGTCTCGCTCTGCAAGGAAACGGGCAAGCGCTTCCGCACCGTGCCGGGGCTCTGGGAGCTGATCGAAGGGAAGGTATCGGTAAAGCGAATCAGGGATGTGACCCTCGCCGACCTCCTGGGGAGAGAAGAGGTGCGTCTCGATGAGAAAATCATCCGGGAGTATCTCACGAACACGCGCGTCATGGTGACGGGGGCGGGCGGCTCCATCGGCTCCGAGCTGGTTCGCCAGATATGCCGGTTTCAGCCGCAGGCCCTGGGGATTCTCGATTTCAGCGAATACAATCTTTTCAGGGTCGAGATGGAGTGCCGGCAGCGCTTTGCCTCGATCAGCACCGCATCGTACCTTGTCGATATCAGGGATGCCGCCTCGGTTGAAAAGGCATTCCGCGAATTCAGGCCCGACGTGGTCTTTCATGCGGCTGCCTACAAGCACGTGCCGATTCAGGAGCTGAATCCCTGGGAGGCAATCTGCAACAACGTGCTCGGCACGCGAAATCTCATCGACGCATCGCTGGAGCACGGGGTGAAGCGATTTGTCCTTGTGTCAACGGATAAGGCCGTGCGCCCGGCAAATGTGATGGGGGCGACGAAGCGCGTGGCGGAGATGCTGGCGGAATCGGCGAACGGCAGGGGGGGAACGCTTTTCATGTCGGTCCGGTTCGGCAATGTCCTCGGCAGTTCAGGTTCGGCGGTGCCCATTTTTCAGGAGCAGATAGCGCGCGGGAGCCCGGTGACGGTGACGCATCCGGAGATTAAGAGATATTTCATGAGCATCCCGGAGGCGGCGCAGTTGATTCTCCAGGCGGGCGCGATGGGAAGAGGAGGGGAGATATTCATTCTCGATATGGGAGAGCCCATCCGCATCCTCGATCTTGCGCGGGACCTGATACGCCTCAGCGGGCTCGAACCGGAGCGTGATATTCCCATTCAGTTTACGGGCCTTCGCCCTGGTGAAAAGCTCTACGAAGAGCTGATTACCGTCGGTGAAGGTATTGTCCCCACGGGGCATGAGAAAATTCTCGTCCTCCAGGGAAACTCGCGGGAGAGGCGGCAGCTTGAAGCGCAGATTGAGGAACTGCTGGCCTGCGCGCGGACATATAATGCCGGCGCCATCAAGGAAAAGCTGAGGCACATCGTCCCCGAATACACCCCCCAGCAGTAGGTAGCCTTTAAAATTTTCGGGTGACAGCCATATTTTTCTGTGGTATGGGAAGGCCATCTATAATCCATCGTCGTCACATCTAATTCCTAAATGGGGGGGAGTTACAATGACGAAAAAGAAAATCTGTGCATTGCTGTGCGTGGTATCTCTCTTGCTGGCGGTGGTTTCTTTGTGCGCCGCTGAAGAGGGGAAGATTAACATCAATATCGCATCAGTTGAAGAACTGAGCAAAATCAACGGCGTCGGTGCAAAGCTCGCTCAGCGGATCATCGATTACAGGAGTACGAACGGTCTTTTCACGAAAACCGAGGATATCATGAAGGTCAAGGGTATCGGGCAGAAGCTGTTCGATGCAAACAAGGATCGCATAGTCGTTAAGTAAAAAAAGTTTCACAATACTCACGACGGCGATGGGTTATAGATAATTGAATCACGCTTTTCCCCTTTTAAAGTTCACCTGCGTTCCGCAATTTTATTCCCAAATCCCCTGAAATTTAGTAAGAAACCCTTGTCGTGTATCCCGCCGCGTACCGGCAGCGGCTGATTTATAAGGAAAGGAATGACCTATGAAGAAAGCGTTAATCACGGGCATCACCGGCCAGGATGGTTCCTATCTCACCGAGTTTCTGCTCGGGAAGGGATATGAAATCCACGGCCTCATACGGAGGTCCAGCACGTTCAATACGGATCGAATCGATCATCTCTATAAGGATTTTCACGATCCCCAGGCGAGGATGTACCTCCACTACGGCGACCTCACGGTATCGGCGCAGTTGATGGACATGCTCCTGGAAATCAAGCCGGATGAGATTTATCACCTGGGCGCCCAGAGCCATGTGCGGGTCAGCTTCGATATGCCGGAGTACACCGGTGATGTAACGGGACTCGGCACCATAAGGATTCTTGAGGCCATGCGCAGGACCGGCAGCGCGGCGAAGTTTTATCAGGCCTCATCGAGCGAGATGTTCGGCGCCGCTCCTCCTCCGCAGAGTGAATCTACACTTTTTGAACCGCAGAGCCCCTATGCGGCGGCGAAGGTCTACGCTTATTACGTGGTGAAGAATTACCGGAAGGCCTATGGATTATTCGCCTGCAACGGCATCCTCTTCAACCATGAATCGCCCCGGCGTGGGGAAACCTTTGTCACGCGGAAAATCACGCGCGCGGCGACGCGCATCAAGCTGGGGCTGCAGGATAAACTCTATCTTGGCAATCTCGAAGCGAAGCGGGACTGGGGGTATGCAGGGGATTACGTCGAGGCCATGTGGCTGATGCTGCAGCAGCACGAGCCCGATGATCTGGTGATTGCGACGGGGGAGACTCACTCGGTGCGCGAATTTGCCGAGCGGGTATTTGACAAACTTGGCATGGAATACAAGAAATTCGTCGCCGTGGATCAGCGGTATTTCAGGCCGACGGAAGTGGACGTGCTCCTCGGGGATTCGTCGAAGGCGCAAAAGAAGCTCGGCTGGAAGCCAAAGGTGGGCTTCGACGGGCTGGTGGACATGATGATCGCCGCCGACATGGAACTGGCGAAGAAGGAAAAGACGCTTGTGGAGGCGGGATTTAAGATGAACGGCAGAACAAATGAATAGTGTATAATTATAGTTCCTCCCCCTTGATGGGGGAGGTCAGGTGGGGGTGATTTATTTATTGATATACCCCCTCCCCTAACCCCTCCCGCGAGGGGAGGGGGAAATTGTAGAGAATAGTAATGGATAAAAGCAATTCCCTATCCCTCATTCACGCA
>JAPLJO010000149.1 GCA_026388515.1 Deltaproteobacteria bacterium
CATGAACAGCCCCTTCCTCTATCCCGAGGTGGCGCTTCTTGATCCTCTGCTCACGCTTTCCGTGCCTCCCGCGGTGACGGCCATGACGGGGCTCGATGCATTCTGCCATGCCGTGGAATCATACACGTCCCTCCGCGCCAATCCCATGAGCGAGATGATGTCGCTGAAAGCGATTGAACTCATCACGGCACATCTCAGGACCTGCGTGCACGACGGTTCGAATGAAGAGGCCCGGGAGCAGATGATGCTGGCCAGCCTTTATGCGGGGCTGGGGCTTGCCAATGCGGGCGTGACGGCGGTGCATTCGCTTTCCTATCCCCTCGGCGGGCGCTACGGTGTGCCCCACGGACTTGCCAACACGCTTCTTCTGGTACCCACGATGAGATTCAACCTTCCGGGGGCAATCGAAAAGCTTGCCGTTGTCGCGGAAGTGATGGGAGTGGTGCTGGAGCCGATACCCTCACGTGATGCGGCGGAGGGGGCAATCGACGAGATGGAGCAGTTAATCGAGGATTGCGGCATTACGGTGACGTTGAGAGACCAGGGAGTCAAGGAGGCGGATTTCCACGCGCTTGCGGAAATTGCCATGACGGTGGCGCGGCCGCTCGCTAACAATCCGCGAAAGGTCACCATCGATGACGCCGTTGCCATCTACGGCGAGGCGTATTGATGATATGAAGCAGGAGGACTGCAATGCCGGGATTTGAACTCATTGGCAAAGAAGAAGAGAAAGAAGTAATGGACGTCCTCGCGACGGGCATCTTCATGCGTTATGGATTTGCAACCGAGCGCAAAGGCGTATTCAAGGTAAAGGAGTTCGAGGAGACCTTCGCGAAGCGTTGCAGGGCAGGGCACTCCCTCGGCGTCACCTCCGGTTCGGCGGCCCTGAAAGTCGCCCTCACCGCCCTTGATGTGTGTCCCGGCGACGAAGTGATTGTCCCCGCATTTGATTTCATCGCCACCTATGAGGCGGTGCTCGAAGTCGGCGCCATTCCGGTCATGGCCGAGATCGATGAGTCCTTGAACCTCGATCCGGGAAAAATGGAAGAGTGCATCACCCCACAGACGAAGGCCGTCATCCCCGTTCACATGTGCGGCGCGGCGGCCGACATCGAGGCGATCGTCAAGGTCGCGCGCCGGCGGAACCTTTCTGTCCTTGAAGACGTAGCGCAGGCCTGCGGCGGCACCTTCAGGGGGAAAGCCCTCGGCACCTTCGGCGACATGGGCATCTTCAGCTTCGATTACTACAAGACCATCACCACCGGCGAGGGCGGCATGATCATCACCGACTCGAAATCACTCTACGACCGCTCCGACTGGTATCACGACCACGGCCACGATCACAATCCCAACGTGGGAAGGGCCGATGAAGGGAGAAGCATCCTTGGGTTCAACTTCCGCATGAATGAACTGCAGGGCGCGCTCGGGCTGGCCCAGCTCCGCAAGCTTGATTTCATCGTCGCCGAACAGCGGAAAAACAAGGCGCGCATAAAGGAAGTGCTGAAGTCAGTCCCGGGAATCACCTTCAGAAAGATGTTCGATGCCGAGGGGGATACCGCCACCTTCCTCGGCTTCATGCTGCCTGATGAAAAATCCGCCCGTGCATTTCACGGGGCGCTGAAAAGCGAGAAGGTAGATGCGATTTATTACCGGGACAATGCGTGGCACTGGGCGCCCAACTGGGAGCATCTGATCGCCCACGCGACAGCCAATTCAAAGTATTTTCCCTTCAGCATTCACAAGGGGAAGGTGCGGTATGACGCGGAGATGATTCCCCAGTCGGACCGTCTCATACGAAGGACCATATTCTTCGCTGTGCCCGTAAAACTGCCGGAGGAAAAGTTCGCCTCCATGGCCGCAGGAATCACCCGTGCGGCCAAGTCGCTCTAAGAGGGGCGGGATCATTCATATTCCCGGAGAGTCGATAACGATATGACGAAGATAGTCTGCATCATCCCTGCGAGATACCAGTCCACCCGGTTCGAAGGGAAACCTCTTGCCGACATATGCGGCACACCCATGATTCAGCATGTCTACGAACGGGTACAGAAGTCGGCGGCTGTCTCGGATGTTGCCGTGGCCACCGATGACGAGAGGATATTCAAAGCGGTTACGGCATTCGGCGGAAACGCCGTCATGACGTCCGTCCGCCACCGGTCGGGAACGGACCGGATCGCCGAAGCTGCGGAAATACTCGGTCTTCACGATATGGATATCGTCGTCAATATCCAGGGCGACCAGCCTCTTTTCGAGCCCCTGCAGGTCGACGAGGTGACGGCGCCGCTTCTCGCGGATGCATCGCTTGAAATGACGACGCTCATCTACCGCATCCGGAGGGACGAAGAAATCCGGCACCCCAATGCGGTAAAGACCGTCTTCGACAGAAACGGATTCGCACTTTATTTTTCCCGCGCCACCATTCCCTTCGACCGCGACCGCGAGGGCGCCGTCTACTACAAGCACCACGGCATCTATGCCTACCGGAGGGGATTCCTGAGAACCTTTGCAGCGATGGAGACGGGCGTGCTTGAAAGGCTCGAAGCGCTCGAACAGCTACGCGCGATCGAACACGGGTACCGCATCAAGGTCATTGAATCGCAATTCGATTCCATTGAGGTGGACACAGTAGCGGAAATTGAACGGGTCCGCCGGATTGTGCAAGAGGAGAAGGACCGGTAGCCCCTGTCATCACATGTGATCATGGCATATTCAATATTTATTCTCTGATATCAGTATAATAGAATATACTCTTAATCCTTTGGTTGTGAATAATTAGACTTATATCCTTCTCGTCATTCCTGTGTTGGAGATACATCATGACCCTGAGAAATGACCGATATGCCTACAGGATAACGTGGTCCGAAGAAGAT